>CALBGK010000166.1 GCA_937893115.1 uncultured Erysipelotrichaceae bacterium
TATCGTGATGGTGATATCTTTGATCCTAATTGTTTCACCAAGCGCAAAAAGGCTGATGATGAATATATGGTCGTAAATGTGGCTGTTAAAGATGTTCCTCAGGAATATTATTACTTATGCGAAGATGAAAATGTCAATATCACCGACATTGTCGTTGTGCCATTTGGTTATGATAATTCTTTGCGCCTAGCTCAGATTATTGATATCGACTACTTGAAAAAAGAAGACTTGCCTTTGCCGCTAGAAGATATGAAATATATCGATCATATCGCTGAAAGGGAAGACTTTGCTGAGTTAGAGGATGATGATTACGAAGTGGATCATCGCTTACACTAAAAAAACACCTAATGGTGTTTTTTATAATATTGGATAGCGATACAACCAAGACCAGTATGAATAGCTACAGGACTACACAGGGCATCGATAGTAATTTCATTATTTGGGAAGGCCTTAGTGACAGCTTCTTTGAAAGTCAAGGCATCACCATAGGCATCGACATGGACGATATGAATGATGTAGTCTTCGCTATCGATTCTTTCCATCATGATATTTAAAGCCTTTTGTAGAGCTCTTTTGAAGGTTCTAACCTTATCAATTACATCAATTTTGCCATTAGTTTCTTTTGATATTCTAAGTATTGGTTTGATATTCAACAAAGAAGCTATGCGATAGGCAAATGGAGTTAATCGACCACTCTTGCTTAAATGTTTAAGGTCAGTTGGAATTAGTAAGGTATCACAACTATCGATTATTTCGTTTACTTCTTTGATAGCCTGAGTCTCTTCGACATTTTCATCAGTGATTCTCTTGCGAAGATATTCGATACAATATTCTTCTACATATGCGGTTACATATGTGTCGATGCATGTAATAGGCATGGCATGATTCTGGGCGGCGAGATATAGGGCATTCATTGTGCCTGATAGACCACTGCAAATAGGTACCGCAATAACTTTTTCAAAGCCCTCTTCTTTAAGTTTATCAAATAAATCTTCGATGAGTCCTAAAGAAGGAAGGGATGTCGTCATGCTGACATCGAGTTTTAGATTATTGATGATATCAGCGACACTAATCTGTTCTAAATCAAAGTAGTTTTTACCATTTACACTGATTTGTAATGGTAGGGAAAATATCTGTTTTCTAGCCATTTCATCAATGGAAAATCCGGTTCCACTATCTGTTATATAAGCAATTTTCATATGTTTACCTGCCTCTTATTAAGTGTAACATAGATGGGCAAATATTGTATAATAAACCTATGAGTACAGCGCTATATTTACGCAGTGAATACACTCTTTTACAAAGCCTTTGCCCTATAAACAAAATTGTTAAAAAAACTAGAGAATATGGCTATCAAAGCCTGGCTATCACCGATTTAAACATCTTAGCTGGAGCTAGTCATTTTAAAACTCAATGTCAATTAAACAATATAAAGGCTATTTTTGGTATGGAAGTCGATGTCCTCATCAATGATGGTAATTATAGGCTTGTCCTTTTAGCTAAAGATGATGATGCCTATC
>CALBGK010000167.1 GCA_937893115.1 uncultured Erysipelotrichaceae bacterium
TCAGCAATATTGAAAGAAAGTTGACGTCTAAAAAAGAGGTGTCTAGTCCTGTAATTAATAAATTTAATTCAGAAGTGACCAAGAATGATGTTTTAAATAAAAAACCTCACTCTAAGTCTTTTGGTATTATCGATGTCGAAGAATTACAAGTTAAAAAACCTGTCAACAATCCTAAGAAGAACATTACTAAGAGTGAGTCTAAACCATATGAGGCACAACCACCAATATCACCTATCTTTGGTGTCTTAAAGGATAATGAAGAAAATGTCTTGAAGACTCCACAGATAACTTCAAGTTCGCCTTCATTCTTAGGCACTGTACTTTCACCAATTTACGGAACTGATACTACTAAGGTTAGTGAAGAAACTTTAAAAGAGGAAATGCCTTTTGACAAGGGTGAAGAAATAGAAATTAATCGTCTTTCTACTAAAGAAGATGATGAAGTTTCTGATGTTCCTGAATTTAACAATGTCAGTATTGCAGATATCATCCATCATGATGATGAGACATTTGTAGCTGAACAAGAAATATCTCTATTTGACGATATCGAGGAAAAGAAATGATTTATTTTATCGGTATTAAAGGTACGGGTATGGCTGCCTTAGCAACTATGTTATATGACTTAGGTTATGAAGTCATGGGCAGTGATATAGAGAAACACTTTTTTACGCAAGATGAATTAGAGAAGCGCAATATTAAAATATTGCCTTTTGATAAGGATAATATTAAAGATAATTATACTGTTATCATTGGCAATGCCTTTTTAGAAGATTTTGAAGAAGTGGTGGCAGCTAGAAATAATAAGACATGTACCTGCTATCGCTATCATGAATACTTGGGCAAGATGATAGATGACTATCATAGTATCTGTGTCTGTGGTTCTCATGGTAAGACCACGACAACTACTATGCTTTCAAATATGATGGGAGCTTTCTATAATACGGCTTACTTAATCGGTGATGGTGAAGGATATATCAATAAAGATAGTGAATTTTTATGCGTTGAAGCTTGTGAATACCGTCGCCATTTCTTAGCTTATCATCCTGACTATGCAATTATTACTAATATCGAAATAGATCACATTGACTATTTTAAGGATGAAGAAGACTATTTTAATGCATATCAAGAATTTGTTCACAATGTCAAAAAAGGAATCTTTTATTGTGGAGATGATGAGTGGTGTCAGAAACTAGAGATAGATATTCCAAAGTTCTCTTATGGTTTTAATGAAGGCAATGACTTTAGAATTGCCAATCTAGAAAGTGATGAAAATCAAAGTTCCTTTGACCTTTTATTCCATGACAATTTTATCTTCCATTACAATTTGCCTATTGTTGGCAAGCATTTATTGTTGGACGCTTTAGGCGTCATCGCTTTTGGTACGATGTTTTGTTTAGACAGTCGAATGATAGAAGAACGCTTTAGACATTATCAAAGTCCAAAACGTCGATATAAGATTGAAGAGTATGCAGATACTATCTTTATTGATGATTATGCTCATCATCCAACTGAGGTGCGTGTAACTTTGGAAAATACGAAGGAACGTTTCCCAGATAGAAAGATTATTGCCATCTTTAAACCACATCGTGCATCTCGCGTCTATTACTTTGCGGATGAATTTAAAGAAGCCTTGAGCTTGGCTGATGAAATTTATTTAATCGATTTTACGTCAATCGATGATAAACAAGATGGTGTCGATATTGATATTACTTATTTAGCTGATATGCTACCGGGTTGTCATATATTGAGCGAAGATGAAGCAGGAGCTAAAGAATTAGCGAGACATCAAGGTGATTGTTTAGTTTTCATGTCATCAAAAGATATCTATAATATTGCGGCGATGACTAAAAACTATTTGGAAAAATAACAGATGAATAATTTAGCACAGAAATTATTAAAGCTACGTAAACACTACAATTACTCTCAGCGCTTTGTCGCTGATGTTTTGAATGTTGATGTCTTGGAATATATGGGCTTTGAAAATGGTCGTTCAGTTATGGACTTTGCCAAATTAAAAACTCTAGCTAAGTTTTATCACATTCCAGTTATAGAACTTTTTGATAATGATATGGAAGTGACACTTCATGACATATCTAATGCTCATACAGATGAAGTGAATATCGAATATTTTTTGCCGCCTAAATCAAAGAGCGAAAAGATTAAAGAATGGATATTCAAAAATCATCTCATTGTCATTGTCTCTTGTGTCATTGTGGTTATTTTTATTTCTATTTTATTATTTATCCCAAGACAAGAAGTGTCTAATTTATCTTTGACTATGGTCGATAAGAATAGACTTGACGCTTCCGAGACTAGCGTTGTCTACATCGATGATAATATGGTAGTCAAGGGTAGTGGCGATAATTCTAATGGCCAATTAA
Source organism: uncultured Erysipelotrichaceae bacterium (assembly GCA_937893115.1). Taxonomy (GTDB): domain Bacteria; phylum Bacillota_I; class Bacilli_A; order Erysipelotrichales; family Erysipelotrichaceae; genus CALUZH01. Next base: position 2,382 of record CALBGK010000167.1, read on the forward strand.
ATCTTGATTTTAATAATATCGTCAAGGTTGAAGAAGGAATGACTTTTACTGTGGTTTTAGATGAAGATGGGAAACTTGATTCAACCGGCCTTATGCAAAGATATGCCAATGAGATTAGAAGGTGGAATAACATTGTCGATGTAGCTTGTGGAGATGGACACATCATCGCTTTAAATAGTCATGGTGAAGTATTCTGTACGGGTGATAATATGTATGGTCAATGCGATGTCGCTGGCACTACTGGTGTAAAGAATGTATTTGCGACTAGTAGGGGTAGTATTATTGTAAATAATGATGGTGCATTGACTTCTAGTGGTGATTTTTTTGGTCGCTCATCTTTAAATAATCATCAAAATATTGTCGATATTGATTCTAGTGATAATATTCTAGTCTTATTAGATGATGAGGGCAGAGTTCATTATTATAGTAGCGGTCGTAATTATAATGACGTCGCCTTTTTTGAAAATATTGTCGATGTAGCTTGTGGAAATGACTTTATTGCCGCTTTATCCAGTGATGGTCATGTCTATATCGATATTGATAATTATCTGATTGAAGAAGAGGTGGCAGATTGGGAAGGTATCATTGCCATCGCTTCAGGTTCAGACTATCTAGTGGGTTATGATGGTCATTCGATTCGTGGAGTTGGTAATAACTCTTATAAACAATTTGAATCATCGACAGTAGAAAGCACCTATCGTCTTCCACAGGTTAAAAATATTCATGCCGTCGTCGATCAAAACTATGTTAAGATTCAATTTGATGAAGTAGACCATGCCGATTCTTATTTAGTTGAAGTTGATTTAGGAACAGGCTTTAGCGCTGTCATTGATAGTACAATCTGCACTATTGATGCTTCCCGTTTTGAAGATGGTCGCAGTTATAATATTCAAGTGACAGCTATAGGCCGTGATGAATATAGTGATTCTATCCCAGCAAGCACAGAATTTACTTTCCATAAAGTTGAGATAGAAGAGCCTAGCGAAAGTGATGATACTGTTGATGTCGTCGAGATACCTTTTGCTCTAGATTCTCTGATCGGCAAGACTAAGACCGATTTTGAGATATATCTCAATGGTTTAGGTATAGATGAATCACAAATGGAAGGTATTGAAAGTGAAAATATATGTGAGGGTGATGAAGCTGTTATTGAATCGGTTACGGGTATTAGTGAATATGAATTAGTGACTAAAAAAGAATTGCAAGAAAGACATATCACCTATACTTATTGCAAGGTTGGAGAATAGTATATGTTTAATAAAGATAAGATTTGGCGCATCCAAAATGATAATAATTCCTATACCGATGAAGAGTTAGTTGAACTCATCAAAAATGGTACACTTAAAAAAGATACTCGCATCACTAATCGAGAGCTTAAAAAGTGGCTTTGCATTAAAGATACGATATACAATATTTATTTGAATGAAGAAAATGAAAAAGAAAATTGATATAGCTAAAGTATTATATTACATAGTTCTAGTAACTTTAATTCTATCCATAGTCTATGTGAGTATCAGAATATATGATGCGCCTGTTTCTGGTGATGATGTTGGGATTAGAACTAAAAGTTCCTATGCCTTGATGTTTGTGCAATGTCTATTAGGCCTAGTCGCTTTATCTTTGCCAGACATCTTCGCCAAGAAGTTTTTGAAACAGATTCCAACCAATATGTTGATACTGTATTTCATCTTTTTATACTGTGCTATTTATCTTGGCGAAGTGCGTGATTTTTATTATCGCTTTGAATATTGGGATGCTATGCTTCACACATTCTCTGGTGCTATGCTTGGAGCATTAGGTTTTAGCTTTGTGACCTTACTTAATAAAGTTGATAAAATTCCTATTAATCTATCTCCTTTTTTTGTCTGTCTATTTGCCTTTTGTTTCGCTATCACTATTGGCGTGGCATGGGAGATATACGAATTTAGTTTTGATG
>CALBGK010000168.1 GCA_937893115.1 uncultured Erysipelotrichaceae bacterium
GATTGCTACGCAAATCATAGAAATGCATAGGTTGTCCTGTCTCTAACATTACCAAGTTAGAGATATCGACTATATTATTGATAGACTTGATGCCATTGGAACGCAAGATGTCGCGCATCCACTTAGGTGACTTCTTTAAAGTCACATGATTAACAACTTTAGCTAAGAAATGTGGACAATTTTCGGTTTGAGAATGAAGGGTGAAATTAGTATCACTACCTTCATTATTATAATTTTTTAGTTCTGGTAAGACGCAAGGACGATCAAGTATCGCAGCCATCTCTTTAGCTAGAGAAAACATCGCTAGACAATCAGGTCTATTAGCATAGATAGAAAGTTCTAAGATCGTATCTTCATATCCTAATTTCTTTAAGATATCCTCTTCGCCAACTTCAAAACTATCGTCTAATTCTTCAATACCATTTAAAGAAGGACTATCATCATCTAGTATCTCTTTTGGTACATTAAGTTCTAATAATGAACATAACATACCATTAGATTCAACCCCTCTTATCGTACTTTTCTTAATATCGCCACCGACTAGCTTAGCACCAACTTTAGCTACAATGACTTTGAGACCCTCACGACAATTAGGAGCTCCACAGACGATATCTAATATTTCGTTTCCAACATCGACCTTAGTGACATGTAGATGGTCTGAATCGGGATGATCATGACATTCAATAACTATGCCGACCACTAAATTTGTACCACTACCTAATTCATTGACTGATTCAACTTCAAAACCAGCTTTAATTATCCTATCGATGATTTCTTCTTTTTCTAAACCATCTAGATTAACAAATTGATTTAACCAATTTAAACTTAAATTCATAAAGCCCCCTAATCAAAACGTTTGAAACTTCTCAAGAAGCGAACATCATTTGTATATAAGTCACGGATATCTTTAATACCATATTTAAGCATAGCTACTCTTTCAATACCGATGCCAAAAGCGAAACCACTATATTTCTTAGAATCGATGCCATTGATATCTAATACCTGAGGATGAACCATGCCACTACCTAAAATCTCAATAAAGCCAGTACCCTTACAAGTAGGACAACCCTTACCACCACAAACATGACATGTCATATCTACTTCAACTGAAGGCTCAGTAAATGGGAAGTAAGAAGGTCTAAATCTAATCTTTTTACCCTCGCCAAATAAGGAATCAACCATGAATTGCAAAGTTCCCTTTAGGTCGGTCAAGGTGATATTTTCGCCTACGACTAAACCTTGACATTGCATGAACTGATGAGAGTGAGTAGCATCATCATCATCACGACGATATACCTTACCAGGACATACTAATTTAATAGGCATTTGCCCATGGGCTTTTTCTAATTCACGCATCTGTATAGCTGTCGTATGTGTTCTAAGTAAAGTATTTACATCGATGAATAATGAATCTTGCATATCTCTAGATGGATGATTCTTAGGAATATTAGCTTTCTCAAAGTTGTAGTAGTCAAGTTCTACTTCTGGTCCTTCGGCTACCTTATAGCCCATCCCAATAAAACAATCTTCAATAGCTTGAACGACTAGGTTTAATGGATGCACTGTCCCAAGATGTGGTGTATAAGCATCTAATGAGATGTCGATTCTTTCTTCCTCTAGCTGTTTATTTAATTTAAGAATCTCTAACTTAGCACTTTTTTCTTCTAGTGCCTTAGTGATTTGTTGCTTGCACTCGTTAACTACTTGACCAAACTTAGGTTTTTCTTCCTTAGGTAAGTCTTTCATCTTCAACATCATCTCTTGAACCTTACCCTTTTTAGATAAGTATTCGATACGGATGTTTTCGAGCTCTTCTAGACTGTCACAATTTTCAATTGCCTTTAGGGCTGTAGATTGTATAAGTTCTATCTCCATTTTCTCCTCCTGATAAATAAAAAACCGCGAATCACAAGGAACGAATGAAATCCGCGGTACCATCCTAATCTTTCACCATATGGTGCACTTAATTCGATATAACGGTCTTACCCGAGAGTGATTAGCTCTGCAATAAAGATGAATTCATCACTTCCACACATTAGATGCTCACACCATCTCATCTATCGCTTGAAGGCTTACCATGACTACTACTTCTTTATTTTTACTATGTTTTTATCTTATATTTTTTAACTTCAAAAATCAAGGTTTACAGTTTCCACAAGGCTCAAACCCCATCATTCTAGCTGTGGCACTATTGGCATAGAGTATTTCCTTATTAAAAGGTGCAATATCATCAGCATCATCACAATTAAGACGATGATATTTTAAACTATTGGTATTCAAGATATATTGGCTCTCATCTACTTGTTTAGCTTGAGTATAGTCACACTCCGCATCAGCATTTAAGACTTCGCCATCGCTATAATCAATTTCAATACAAGGTTCGACATTATAGACTAAGATGCAGAAGCTGATATCATCATCTTCTATCGA
>CALBGK010000169.1 GCA_937893115.1 uncultured Erysipelotrichaceae bacterium
AGGCGGCAAATACCTCTTCGGTATTTCCTGAAAGAGAGAAGTACATGACTATTGCGCCAATGGCAAAGATTAAAAAGATATTAAATAAATAATTACTAAATATTTTCTTCATGTTTCATCTTATTGTATACACGCGTATAAACTTCTTTTAACTGCTCTCCTATCTTATCAATAGAACGCTCTTCAGCTGTCTTATAAGCATTATCTCTAGTATCTTTTAAGTTGCCTTCTATCGTATTGTAAATCAGTTTTACAAAATCGTCGTTATCCTTGCCCTTGTAACAATTAACGCCATCTTCTAGCCAAGGATCAAAAGCTCCGATATCACGAACGATAATTCTTTGTTTAGAAGCCATGGCTTCAAGAACTACGATACCCTCTGTCTCTTCATAAGACGGAAAGAAGAAACAATCACTAGCTAGATAAGCTCCTTCTATAATGCCACCCTTGACATAACCTGGCATAATGACATTTATCGGCCTTTCCTCACAAGCCTTAGTTATATTAGAAGGAATAGAAATACTAGGAGTATCTCCAAACCAGATAAATTTATATTGTGGTAGTCTCTCAGCAACTTTAAAGAAATCTAGGATACCCTTTCGTTCAAATAAAAGACCGACACTCATGACAATCTTATCTTCTTTCGATAAGCCAAAATAACGATAGAAAGCTTTAACTTTCTCTTCATCATAAGCATATCTATCTAAGTCAATACCATTCGATATGGCTGTGATAGGTAATTTAATACCATAATTCTCTAGTAGTTTTTTCGAGTATGGCGTAGGTGTAATAATCTCATCAGCCTTAGAATATAGACCAATTAAATACTTCTTCACAAAAGGTGAAATCTGATTAGAAAATAAGAATGAATTTCTAAAATCTTCCTCAGTAGAATGAGCGTGATAAATAACAGCCTTTCCTTCACTATGTGCCTTATTTATAATATTTGAAGCGTTTAAATACATCGTATTGATGTGCAGAATATCAAAATCATCAAAAGGATCGGTAGTAAAATCAACACCGGCGCTTTCTAGTGCCAACATCTGATGGCGTTTAGCTCGACCGATACCTGATATAGATAAGACTTTTTCAATTTCAAAATATAATAAAACTTTCATAAACTAATTATACTATAAACCCGAATCAACAAAATACTTAAAACTCTTATACAGAGGCCTATAGAGTATAAGCGCAATGATAAAATTGCCAATACCATGCACTAACGAAAAGACAAGGCCTGATAAAAGATAAGCTATACCAGCAGAAAAACCGCTCAGAAAATATGGGATACTAAAGGGAATATCAAATAGAAGGCCAAAAATCAAAGAGATAAAGGCTA
>CALBGK010000170.1 GCA_937893115.1 uncultured Erysipelotrichaceae bacterium
TACCCATTTGGCTTAGCTTTAAATCCGATGATAGGTGCATTCACAATGTCTATTTCATCGATCTTTGTCTTGAGTAACGCTTTAAGAATTAAAAACATTAAAAAGGAAGGAATTAAACACATGGATAAAATTGTAAAAATCGAGGGTATGATGTGTGCCCATTGCCAAAAACATGTCAAAGATGCTTTAGAGAAACTACATCTAGATGTTGAAGTATCTCTAGAAGATAAACAAGCATATATCAAAAATACCAACATCGATGACGAATTGATTAAAAAAGCTGTAACTGATGCTGGCTATGAAGTGGTAGAAATAAAAAATGTCTAAAGATCGCAGTCAAGTAATCAAATATATCAATATAGCAATCGGTCAATTAGAAGGCGTCTTAAAAATGATAGAAGATGACCGATATTGTCTGGATATATCTGATCAGCTCATGGCCTCAAGAGCTATGATAAGAAAGGCCAACAATCAAATTCTCAAGACACATATCGATGAATGTGTCAAAGAAGCCATCATCAAAGGTGATGACGCAAAGGTAGATGAAATAATAAAAGCTTTAGAGAAGCAAATATAAATGCGAGGTTACTCGCATTTAATTTTATCTATCAGTTCTTTTTGATATTCTTTAGAAAGTTTTAAGATATTTTCTAAAAAAGCTAGATAATATTTTTTATCACTGTCATTTAAATCTCTAGTGAGTCTAGACTTTAATTCTTCTTCCCTTTTAGAATCAAAGATAGGCATATCATTCTCATACTTAATCTTAGCTATCTTAGCTACGGTCTTCTGTCTTTCTATGAAGAGCCTTTTCATTTCTTCATCTATCTTATTGATACTTTCTCTTTCTTTTTCAAACATATTTTACTCCTTGATACGACTAGGTAATTGCGATAATATCACCGCACAGAACATCAGGATACTACCTTCTATTTCATATAGGCTCAAACTTTGATGTAAAAAGATATAACCACTTAATGCAGCGATAGTTGACTCTAAAGACATTATGATAGAGGCAACTGTTGCATCGACCGTCTTTTGACCAATAACCTGCAAGGTATAGGCAACAGCTGTCGAAAATATGCCAGTGTAGAGAATGGATGGTAAGGCGCTGGCATAATTGGTGAGATTCAAATCTTCAAAGATGAAGGCACATATTAGCGATAGCCCTCCAGCGATGAGATATTGAAGGCATGACATCTTTAAGGGATTGACCCACTTAACATAATGTTCTACGACAATTATCTGCAAAGCGAAGAAAAAGGCACATAGAATCAATGAGATATCACTAAGTCTAAAGTCAAGTGATGCTCCACAGAGAAGATATAAACCTATCATCGCTAGCACTAAAGAAATGAAAATCCTTTTAGAAATTCTCTTCTTGAGGAAAATAAATGATAAGATCGGAACTAAGATGATATATAAAGAAGTCATAAAACCAGCCTTACCAGCACTGGTATTAGCCATGGCAAATTGTTGGAGATTAGGTGCAATGAACATGATAATGCCAAGGATTATGCCGCTTTGAATCTCCTTTTTAAAATCACTGTTAGGATCTTTTTTAAATAAAAAAGGAAGGATTACTAGTCCGCCTAAGAAAAATCTTGAACCATTAAAGAGAAATGGTCCGATGAGCTCTGCTGATATACTCTGAAAGATAAAAGCAGTTCCCCAGATAATGGCTGTGAATAAAAGTAATA
>CALBGK010000171.1 GCA_937893115.1 uncultured Erysipelotrichaceae bacterium
CTACATAAAGCGTCTTTATACACTACGCACTTGTTTCATCATGTATTTCTTTATAATCAAACTCATTGATAGTATTTAATAGTTTCTCTAGAGTATCTTTGATATTTTCAAAAGGTTTTGAATTATCACCTACTACCGTTTGGCATAAAAGGTAATAATATAGAGCTTCTTTAAGCGCTATATCCACTCCATCTTTTTTACCATTATCCATAATGCTAAAGAATGGAAAGAATGCTCTAGCGGTTAGATGCTCACCATCATGTTCTTTCATAAATTTCATAAATTCACCAGTTAATTGATGAATTGTGACATACATCTCCATTACATCTTTTTCGGTTAATTCTACTACATTTTCAGATACCATTTCTAATCCCCTTTGCTATTTATATAATTTTACTATAGTTTATTGAAAGGTCTTTCATGAATTTGCGTTAAAAGCCCTTAATAATAAGAAACGTTAGCGTTCTTTAACGAAAAAAAGGAGGGGGTCAACTACTCCTCCTCTATATATTCTTCATCTATTGGTATTTCTTCTTCTATTTCTGTGTTTGTTTCTTCTTCGACTTCTACTTCTATATCTTTAAATTCGATAATGAGTTCAGTGTTACTATCGATAGTTGTACCTGGCGATATAGATTGCTTATAGGCTATACCATATCCATTCAGGACTATCGGTAAGCCACTAGTAGACCAATATTCTATTACTTCCTTACGAGTCCAATCAGTAAAATCAGGACAAGTAATATTAGAAGAATCAGTCTTTAAGAAGACTTTTTGGCCAGTGTAAACTGTTTGACCAGCACTAGGATATTGTTCTACAACTTTATCACCTTCACCGATATAGATGATATCTAAGCCTAAATCATTCAATCTATCATCGACATATGTCATATCTCTATTGATTAAAGATGGCATTTCATAACTGCTGATAGTATTTTGAATTTGTTCATCTGTAGCATTATAACCAACATTAGTAAGTATGGCTACACGCTTGATAAAGTCAGTGATAGGATCAGAATAAGTATGATTGTAGTAGTCATATGGCGATACATAAGCATAATAAATCATATATTTAGGATTATCGGCTGGAAAGGCCAACATTACTGAAGTGATAGAATCTCCTTCATTATAACCACCACTGATTGAGGCGATTTCTGAAGTACCAGTCTTAGCCATGACGCTTACTTCATCAATGGCATAATATTGAGCAGTACCAGCAGGATCACTTACTACTCTTTCTAGTAAGGCTTGCATGCTCTTAGCAGTACTTTCCTTAATTGGCGTACCTACAACTGTTCTCTCTCCTTGATAAATGACAATAGATGGATCATAACTGTCAACTACCTTATCGATGAAATACGGTTTAACCATCTCACCATTACCAAATATTGCACTATAGGCTTGCATAAGCTGAAGCATGGTCACACTTGAACCTTGACCATAAGTCAAAGCTAATTTTTCACTAGGCCAAGTATAATTCTTATAACCTGTCTCTTCTAAGATGCCATCGGTATTGACAGCTTGGAAGAAACCAAATTTCTCTAAGTACGCTTCATAATTGTCGACACCGACATAGTCACTTAATAAAGTACTCGTAGCTACGTTAGAAGAATAAATCAAACCATAGTCTAGTGGTATATAGCCCCAACTTTTCTGTCCAGCATTATAGACACAACCATAAGTAGGTCCATCATAGACACGATACGGATCGTTGCCATAGTAACAATATGGTGATGAATCAAAGTAAGCCTCACCATCATAGACGCCCATATCCATAGCAGCTGCATAGATAAAGCTCTTCATAACTGAACCTGGCTCATATAACATTTGTGATCCATAGTTTGTATAATCTTCGATATCTAAGCTATTAGGATCAAAATTAGGCGCTTGTCCCCAAGCTAGTATCTTACCACTTTCTATTTCCATGACACTGCCCCAAGCCTTAGAAGCATTATTTTCTTCCACTACTCTTTCAAAGGATTCTTGTAGGGCCTGTTGGATAGCTGAATCGATAGTTAGGTAGACATTGTAACCATTTCTTTCTTCTACTACTTCATCATACATGCCAGGTAAGACATAGCCTTCCTTACTAGCTTGATAGATATGTCTTCCATCTTCTCCCGATAATTCAGTATTTAAATATTGTTCAACACCCATCTTACCTATCAACTTACCCATTTCATCACTTTGGGCAAAACCTAATAGGTAAGAGCTAAAATCACTGCCTAAAGGATAGATACGCTTAGTCGATTCTCTAAAATAAATGCCATGAATACCAGGATAATTTAAGATTTCATTCTTAGTCTCTTCTGATAAGTTTCTACCCTTTACACCAAGTTCAGTCTGATAGACATCAGTTTGGGTCAAATAGCCATAAATCTCATTTTGGTCCATACCCAAGATATTTGATAAGACTTGTGATGTATATAAAGGATCATCGACATAAGCTATCTCATTACCATTGCTTAAACGATTAGGATCTAGATAACAGATGATATCATAAGTCTTTTGGTCTTGGGCTACCACTTGTCCATTAGCGTCATAGATATATCCCCTATTGGCATAGATAGTCTCTGAGACATAGGCTACCGAATCGACATAGGCATCTAGATGCGTCATTGAACGCACATGCACCTTTCCTATTATCACGACAAAAACATTAATTATCATGATAGCCATAACAATTAATGCGAGTGAATATAGAAAGCGAAGCATATTATTGCTTCGTTTCATACTATTCTCCTTTAGAGATGCTTACGACATTATCTTGATTCTGTTCGAGGCCAGCATCCTGAGCAATCGTATATACTCTATCTTTATTTTGCAAAGTCTGAATTTCAATACTCAACTTCTCATTCTCTGTCTTGATTGTCTCAGACTCATAATTCATATTTTGTATCTGCATCGTCAAAGAGTTCTGCATCGAACCGATGAAAAGATTAGAGAATAGAGTAGCTATAATTGCTAACGCAAATAAAATGAACGCAAACGCTTCGAATCTTAATCTTCTCTTTGTTCGTCTAACTATCTTCGCCATATCCTAATCTCCTCAAATCTTTCTAATCCCTCTTAACTTGGCTGATTGTGAGCGATGATTCTCATTTAATTCTTCATCGCTTGCTTCTATTACCCGATGATTGAGTAATTCGTAAGATAAATCCTTAATTTCCTCAGGTCTTAGTGGTATATGCTTATCGACCTTGATTGTCGTCCTTTGTTTAAAAGCTTTTTTAACTAATCTATCTTCTAAAGAATGAAAGCTTATTATGACGACGCGGCCATCATGATTTAACAATTCATCAAAATTATCTAAGAAGTATTCTAATGAAGCTAATTCATTATTGGTCTTGATGCGCAAGGCTTGAAATGTCTGTTTGGCTGGATGGCCTTTTTTATTTAAAACCTTTTGGGGCAGAGCCTTTTTAATGACATCTACTAATTCAAATGTCGTATTTATTGGTCGGTTATTTACTATGGCTTTAGCTATTCTTCTAGCATTCTTCTCTTCGCCATAGGTATATAAGATATTCGCTATCTCCTCTTCTTCATATGTATTTACGATATCACTAGCCTTTAAGTCTTGGCTTTGGTCCATACGCATGTCTAATGGACCATCAAAGCGATAAGAGAAACCTCTGTCACCATCATCGAATTGAGGTGATGAGACACCTAAATCTAATAAGATACCGTCAACCTTTTCATCTAGATAATTAGCCATATTGGCATAATTGTCATTGATATAAGTGATATTAGAATAATCTTTAAGTCTAGCTTTTGATTCTTCTATTGCCGTCTTATCAAGATCAAAGGTATAGAGTTTACCTTTTTTTAAACGTTTAGCTATTTCCTCACTATGTCCTCCTCGACCCAGAGTTCCATCGACATAGATGCCATCTTCTTTAATATCTAATAGCTCGAGACACTCCTTGAGCATGACACTGTAATGTTTCATTCTATCATCAGCTCACTTAATTCTTCAGCTATCTCTTCATAGCTATCACTAGCTTCATCATAGTATCTATCCCAAGTTTCCTTATCCCAAATTTCGATATGATCATTGACACCAATGATGGCGCATTCCTTAGTAATATTAACTGGTTTCGATAAAAAAGATGGAATCTGTATACGACCTTGATTGTCGAGGCTGCATTCACAAGCTCTAGAAGTGAGCATATGAATATATTGTCTAGTAGCCTTTTTGGTACTTGGTAATTTAGATAGCTTCTCAAAGATTTTTTCCCATTGTTCATGAGAATAGATTGTTAAACATCCATCTAAGCCACGTGTGAGGATAAAAGTAGATTGTAATTCATCGCGGAAACGGCTAGGTATGATGATTCTGCCCTTAGCATCTAGGTTATGTGTATACTCCCCTATAAACATCTACCACTTTCCTCCACTTCAATCCACTTTATACCACTATTATGCATCATTAGGCTATTAAAGTAAATAAAAAAAGTGATAAAATCACTTTAATCCAAAAATAAAAGTCGCCTTAGCGACTAGCCAAATAAAAAAAATTTATTTTTGTCCACAAGAACATGCGTGGTGAGGTAATTTGTATTCACCGCAAGCTGGGCATTTCACCAATGTAGGTGCTGTTAACTTGAAGTGTGTTCTTCTCTTCGCTTTTCTTGTTTTAGAATTTCTTCTCTGTTGAACTGCCATCTTTACTCCTCCTCATCAAATTGATACTCTTTTAAAATCGCTAAAGGTGAATCGGACTGTAGAGACTTCTTATTTTTTAAATCATCTTCAGTCATGACACACCAGCCATCCCCACTAGGATACTCTATTTTAGCATTTTTTACAACCTTTATTGGTACTTCCGGTAGAATAAGCGATATTGTTAAGTCATCTAAATCCAAGTCATTTTCAA
>CALBGK010000172.1 GCA_937893115.1 uncultured Erysipelotrichaceae bacterium
AGGTTTCTTCAATATTCCGACTGACGATCTGACAGCTATTCCGATGATAGCTCAATACTTCCGCAATAAGAATATTCCTGATGAAGACTTAGTTGTCGTATCACCTGACCATGGCGGTACTACCAGAGCCAGAAGAATGGGCGAACTCTTAGGTGCGCCGCTAGCCATCATTGATAAACGTCGTCCTAGACCTAATGTTTGTGAAGCTAATAATGTCATTGGTGATGTTGCCGGTAAACACTGCATCGTTGTCGATGATATCTGCGATACAGGCGGATCATTGGTTGCAGGTTGTGAATTATTAAAAGAAAAGGGCGCTAAAGACATCTATGCCGCTATAACTCATGGCGTCTTCTCAGGCAATGCAGCTGAGCGCATTGAAAATTCACCAATCAAAGAAATGGTCGTTACAAATACCATTCCGCTATCTGAAGAATTTAAAGCCAAAACTGATAAAGTGACTAGTTTATCAATAGCTTGGATGCTGTCAAAGATTATTGAAGCTATCTCTAATCACGATTCAGTAAGTGCTGTATATTCTGCATTTGAAGATAGAACAAGTGAAGAAAGATAACTATTAGTTATCTTTTTAATTTGCTAACGATAATCTAACCCATCTTGGCATACAATATAGCTATGAGAATACTGATTGTTGAAGACGAGCGGGATTTAAATTATATATTGAACAAAGGATTGTGTAAGGGATGCTATGCCGTTGACAGTGCTTATGATGGACAAGAAGCCCTCGATCTGTATCGTACTAATCATTATGATCTGATCATCCTTGATTTAAATTTGCCTAAGGTAGACGGTCTTGAAGTTTTAAAAGAGATACGCAAAAACGATTTGAATACAAAAGTTATGATACTCAGTGCTCAATCAGCCATAGAGGAACGAGTCAAAGGTTTGGACCTGGGAGCCAATGATTATCTTATCAAGCCTTTCGATTTTCGGGAATTAGATGCTCGTATCAGAACGCTTTTACGTATCGATTTTAAGATGAATCCTAATATTTTGGTCGTTAAGGATCTGACTCTTGATACCAATAGCGCAACTGTATATATCAAAGACAATGAGGTGGAA
>CALBGK010000173.1 GCA_937893115.1 uncultured Erysipelotrichaceae bacterium
AATGCCTCCCATTTGGGAGGCAATCTAACTAATGTTTACTTACGACGTTGATGGCTTGGCCTTTGATATATGATTGGATATTATCAGCTAAGATTTCAACTAAGCGAAGTCTAGCTTCATAACCCTTCCAACCGATATGAGGAGTTAGAATGACATTGGTCATCTCATATAATGGATTGTCATCCTTTGGCGGTTCAATCTCTTGAACATCTAGTGCAGCTCCAGCGACGACACCTTCATTTAAGGCTTTTATGAGAGCTTTTTCATCAATTAGTGGCCCTCTAGCCGTATTGATGATATAAGCTGTCTTTTTCATCTTATGCAGCTTTTCTTCATCGATGATATGGAAGGTTTCTTCCTTTAATGGGCAATGCAAAGATAAGAAGTCAGCCTCTTTTAGGACAGTATCTAAGTCGACAAATTTTATGCCATCTTGGTCTTCTCTTTTAGTTCTAGTATAGACTAAGACATTCATATTGAAGGCGCGAGCCAGTCTTGCGACTGCACTGCCGATATTGCCATAACCGACTAGTCCTAAAGTCTTGCCCTGTACTTCGACATGAGGAACCATTAGATGGTCGGTGAAGTTACTGTGGTCATGCATACTTAGCATATGCATCTGTTTACGCATACTTGAAGCCATATTTAAAAGTAACATCATGGTCGTTTGAGCGACGCATTCAGTTGAATAGGCAGGGATATTACATACAGTAATTCCTCTTTCTTCGCAAGCTTTTACATCGATATTGTTGTAGCCAGTGCCAGCTTCACAAAGCAAGTGAACAGAATCAGGAAATCTTTCAATGATTTCTCTTGGCAGAGGATATTCTTTGACGATGACTATGCCTGCTCCCTCAATGCTTTTAAGCATCTCTTCATGGTCTAAGTAAGGGAAAACTTCTAAGTCTTCGCCGATGATACTATAGTCGATAGTACCGTCGTAATTAGTCTTTTCTCCTTGGATGATAACAATTTTAGTATTCATAAATAATCCTTTCTCAATTATTTTTATTCTATCAAATTTTTTAATGGTATGATTATGGTAAAGGAGTTTTAGAATATGAAAATTGTATTACTTGAAGGTTTGGGTGTAAGTGATGAAATCATTGAAAATGAAGCTTCTAAATTAGAAAAAATGGGTCATACACTTACTGTTTATCCTAAAGACATTGACGTAAATGTACAAAAAGAACGTCTAAAGGATGCTGATGTAGCTATCTTGGCTAATATGCCATTAGCTAGTGATGCTGTCAAAGAAGCAAAAGATTTAAAATTCATCGATGTAGCTTTTACCGGGGTTGACCACATTCCAATGAATGTAGCAAGAGAAAAAGGTATTGTGGTAAGCAATGCTAGTGGCTATGCTACAGAAGCGGTTGCTGAATTATGTATCGCTACAGCGATAGTCATGCTTAGAAATGTTAAAAAAGTTCAAGACAGATGTCGTGAAGGAAAAACTAAAGATGGACTTGTCGGCAGCTTATTGGCTGGTAAGACTATTGGTATTGTGGGTGCTGGTGCCATTGGTAAAAAAGTTGCGCACTACGCTAAGGCATTTGGTTGCCACACTTTAGCCTATTCTCGAAGCAAGGTAACAGATCCAGTATTTGATGAAGAAGTTTCTCTAGATGAGCTCATGCAAAGAAGTGATATCGTATCATTACATTGTCCACTCACCGATGATACTAAGGGCATGATAGATGCTTCTAAGATTGCCTTAATGAAAAAGACTGCCATCTTGATCAATACAGCTAGAGGCGCTGTTGTCGATTCTGAAGCTTTAGCTACAGCCTTAAACGAAGATAAGATCGCAGGGGCAATAATAGATGTCTTTGAGAAAGAACCTCCATTGGATATCGACCATCCATTGCTTCATAGCAAAAATACCATCGTAACACCACATATCGCTTTTGCATCTAAGGAATCATTAGAATTAAGAGCTGAGATTGTCTTCAATAATCTCTATGCATGGTTAGATGGTGAGCCAACAAATATCGTTAAATAAATAAGAGCAGGCCATATGTGGCCTGCTTTCCTCTATTTTATTCGCCCTTGTAGAATAGGGTATAAAGACTCGCAATAATACAGAAGATGCCGATAAAATAAGTACCTATCTTCCACGTTCCATCAAGATAGTTCATAAATTCTGGCGGAAAATAAGAGAAGACCAGGGTTAGACAACCTGCTAAAGCAAATGCTAAAGAAATAATTACTCTTGTCTTATTAAGTTTCATTTTATCCCTCCTTCTTGACTAAGATGATGATATGGACAACTATAAAGCCTACAGCGACTAAACCTAAACCTATGCTCAATACCAAGACGAAGATGTCATAGCCATTGACTAAGAGGTTGGCGATGATAGCTACTAAGAGAAATAAGGAGACAAAGATGATAGATAGAGCTTTTTTCTTTGTCATCTCTTTAATATTGCGATTGATATAATTTTCGCGATATGGTCTTTTGAAATTAGGAATGATAGATAGAGTGCTCAAAAATCTTTTGTGGAAGACGAAGGTATAAGCTATATATGTTGAAATACCAATAAGGGTACCAGCTAAATAGTTATTGTCTAAAAATAGGGCACTTAAATATCCTACTAAAACCGAGATGACTAGACGAATAGAGTAGTTAGTATAGCTATTATACTTACTCTCAGGTATGATATAACCATTTTTGCTAATCCAGTCATAATAGACGGTACGTCCCTTTTTATCTTGATAGATACTAAATCCTTTAAGTTCCACTTTTTCTTTACTGTCCATAGATAATCCTCTTTTACTTCTTCTAATATAATAAACAAAAATGGACAAAAATTCTATATTCTACAAATAAAGCTCAGTCTATAAGCGAAGTAATAAAAGAAAGTTGATACGCTAAATAGTGATGAATCAAGTAGAAATGCTCTTAAATTAGCTACAAAAGCTCACAAAGGACGGCAAGATAAAGCTGGTAAAGATTATATTGAACATCCTAAAGCTGTCGGTTCAATGCTAAAAAGCGATGAAGAAAAGTTAGCCACCTACTTGCATGATACAGCAGAAGATACCTATGTAACTTTAGAAGATCTAAAAAAGATGGGTTTTAGTGACAAAGTTATAAGTGCAATTGGCAACCATCAGCAAAAGAGCTAATGAAGATTATGAATAATATATCAAACGCGTGAGTGCTAATGAATTAGCTAAGAAAGTAAAATTATGTGAAATGTATCAATTCTGATATCACAAGATATGATAATCCTGGAGTTGAAGAATAAAAAAATATCTTAAAAAGATAGAAGATTTATTAAAGATGTAATTGAGATTATATGAATTTAAATTGATACAAATTGAACTTTTTTTCTTTATAAACGGGCTTTTTTGATGATTTATAAGCTAAATATAAAAATCGATTAAAAAAACTTTAAATTTAGATTAAATAAATTAATAAAATCCCTTATCTAAGGGTTTTTTTGATGGTTTAAGTAAAAATATCAAAAAAATGACAATGCTTACATTGACATAAAAATCACAAAATACTACAATGAAGACATAGAAAGGTGGATTTAAAATCTATGGCAAGAAATGCTTTTATCATCATCGACATGCAAAAGGACTTCAATGTACCTGGTGCTCCATTCCGCGTTGACTGTGGACTAGAAGCTCTTCCTTACATTGAAGAAGCTTTAAAAGCTACTCGTGAATCAAACGTACCTGTTTTCCATGTCTTCCGTTATTACCGTGCAAACGGTGTTGATTGCGAAATCACTCGTTATGACGCATTCAAGAGCAAAGGATTCCACGGCTGTACAGTTGCTGAAGACGGCGCTCAAATTATGGAATCAATTAAACCAATCGCTGGTGAATACCAAATCGTTAAACAACGTTGGTCTGCATTCTTCAACACTGAATTAGACATGATTCTTCGTCGTTTAGGTGTTAAACAAGTTATCTTAGCAGGTGTTCAAACCCCTAACTGCATTCGTGGTACAGTTTGGGATGCTAACTCATTAGATTACGAAGTTATCGTATTAACTGATGCAACTAATGCTAAGACTCCTGAAGTACACCAAGCTAACTTATTCGATATGGCTAACATCGGTATCAAATTAATGACTACTGCTGAATACGTAGAAATCTTAAAGAAAGATCCTGATGGACCAGAAGCTACATTCCAAGAAAGAATTCGTAGCGAAATCGAATCAGCTAAGAACTTACCTGAACCATATGATATGTATGACTACACATCTAAATATGGTGAATACTGGAAATAATTAGGTACTGATTTAATTTAAAAGCATTTAGGCCGTCTCATTGAGGTGGCCTTTTCTGTCTGTAGCCCCTTATTATATATAGGAAAGATTTTTCAGAAAGAATTTTCGCAAAATTGTGGGGAAATATTGTGTAAAATCTATGGACAAATACTTAGCAAGCTACTATAATTGCATGTAAGTGGGAAGGAGAAATGATGCATAAAAGTAATATTGCTTTGATAGTTGTTACAGCGGTTGCTGCAATTATCGACTGGCGAGTTGCTGTTGGTATCATTTTAGGCTACCTCTTCTCGCTAGTTCATTCGTGGGTACTAAAGCTTCGCTTTGGCAGCTTAAACCCGACAAGAGTAAAACTAGGGGCATATCTTGGGGTCTTATTCGGTCTTATCGTATTAGCCATCCCTATGCTCATAGCGATGCTCTTACCGCAATTTGTACATTTCTTTGGTGTATTTATCGGTTTGGTTTACCAAAAATACACACTGTATGTGCAAGCTATTAGAAATAAAGGATAAAAATATGACGATTACTATTCAGGAACAAGTACCCGTAATGTTGGGAATAACGGTAGTAATCATCCTCGGTACTTTATTTGTTGGAAAGAAACTCAATGAATTCGATCCATATGATGAACCTAAAGGGATTGTATTAGTAGTCTTATCAATCTATGAGATTCTATCTGGATTCGTTGAAGATATCGTATCATACAAATATGTCAATACATTAGGGCCATATATTTGTACGATAGCTATCTATATCTTGATTTCTAACTATATCGGTTTACTTGGATTCTCAGCACCAACTGCAAACTATAGTGTCACATTGTCGCTAGCGCTTGTAACTTGGATATTGATTCAGGCTACTGATATTAAGTATTCGGGAGTAGGGGGATACATCAAAGCGTTCTTTGAACCTATCTTCCCGTTTGTTATTCCAAACATTTTTGGTACACTTGCACCGCTCATTTCTATGTCTCTGCGTTTGTTCGGTAACTTAATGTCAGGAACAATCATTATGAGTTTGGTGTACTCATTCACAGGTTTTGTATCGGAGATCATTTTTGGATGGATTCCAGTTATTGGCAAATTCGACTTCGTATCTTTGGTACTTGCACCGCCTCTCCACGCGTTCTTCGATTTATTCTCGGGTGGAATCCAAATGTTCATATTTATTATGCTGACTATGGTCTTTGTAGGTAGTAAGATACCTGACGAAGAAAAAGTTAAGACTATCAAAGGAGGAAATTAGAATGGAAAGTTTAGGATTAGTCGCTATCGGTGCTGCAATCGCAACACTAACAGGAACGTTAACAGCTATTGGACAAGGTTACGCTGCATCTAAGGCAGTTGAATCTGTAGGTAAGAACCCAGAAGCTGAAGGTAAAATCAGAACTATGCTTATCTTAGGTTGTGGTCTTGCCGAAACATGTGCCATCTATGGTATGCTAGTAGCATTCTTAATCATCTTCGTTCTAGGCGGAAAAATTTAAGGTTTGGTAGGGAAAAGTTATGTTAAACTTTGATGTTCAAGGATCACTATTCCCTAATCCATTTACAATGTTTATTCAACTCTGTGTCACTTTTGTTTTATTCTATTTTGTTTTTAAGTTTTTATGGAAGCCTGCACAGGACATTATGGCTAAGAGAAGTGCTAAGATGCAAGCTTCGTTAGAAGACGCTGATAAAGCCAGAGAAGAAGCTTTACAACAACTTACTGAAGCAAAAGCTGAACTATCTAAAGCCTACGAATCTTCATCTGAAATAGTTAATGGAGCTAAGCAGGAAGCTACTCAATTAAAAGAACAAATTATTGCTGAAGCTAAACGTGAATCACAAGCTCGTCGCGAAGAAGTTGAAAGACTTATCGATTTACATAAAAGAGAAGTTGAAAGCCAATTACATGATGAGATTGTCAACGTAGCTATGGCAGCAACTGCTAAGTTATTAAATGAGAAGGCAACTTCTAAAGATGATAACGAAGCAATTGAGAAATTTGTTGGTGAACTTGAGAAAAAATCATGAATCAAGTAGCAAAGACATATGCTGAAGCAATGTTTACATTAGCTTTAGATGTTGATTCAGTAGAAAAATTTAAACAAGATGTTAAGCTAGTTGAAGCATCTTTTGATGAAGTTGAAGGCGTCAATAAATTTCTTGCCTCAGTAAAAGTCGCAAAAGCTGACAAGAAAGAAGTTTTTAATTCAAGTTTTAAAGGAAAGATTGCTGAAGAAGTAATCAATTTCCTTAACGTTTTAGTTGATCGTGGAAGAATAGCTTTATATAAGGACATCTTTCATGAGTTCTATCACTTGTGCAATGAACAATTAGGCATTAA
>CALBGK010000174.1 GCA_937893115.1 uncultured Erysipelotrichaceae bacterium
TGACGACAGGACGGGAATTCAAATATTTAATCTTGATATATCCCGTATTCATAAAACTTTCGACAACTTCTTTTTTAAGTTCATCATCCATCAAGGAGATATCTCCTGATAGATTTAATCTGCTTAGTACTTCTAAGCAAGCATCGACTTCATTATACATACTAAATTATCGATTCAAAGGCGTGTCTTGCGATGTTGCAACAATGGTCGCCTATTCTTTCAATATTTCCTAGGACATCGGCATAGATACTCGATGCCACAGCACTGCTACACTCTTTAGTAATAAGACGATTGAAGTGATTCTTTCTAGCTTGATATTCTTCGCTATCGAGTCTAGCTTCAATAGTCATCAATAATTCATGGTCACGAATATCTTTGTTCTCAATATATTTAAAGGCACAGTTCAACATGTCATGAGCATTGTCGAACATCTCATTTAGTTCTTGGTGCGCTTGAGCTGAGAAAGAGCCCTTATCTTCTTGAACCATCTTGGCAAATTCAGCGATATTGACACTGAGGTCGCCAATTCTTTCAAGATTCTTGACGATTTCTAGGAATAGAGAATTTATTCTAACGGAATCATCGGATTTATGGTCAATAGTTAATTCAGTTAAGAAGTTAGAGATAGAATTATCTAATTTATCAATGAAGGCCTCATTTTGCATGATTTCTTCAAACTTATCATCATCATATTCATCTAGTTCGATGAATTGTTGAGCCTTTTCAAGATTGGTCTCAACTAAGTCCTTCATCTGTTTAATAGTCTTTTCAGCGACTGTTAGGGCAGCTGAAGCGATAGGGAAATTAGCGGCATTGAGTTCATCTAAGTCGATTTCTAATTTCTTAGGTTCATCACCAGGAATGATCTTGCGAATAATTGCACAGATTTGTTTGATGAATGGGAAGACGATGATAGCAGTCGCAACATTAAAGATGATATGTACAATTGCTATCTGCATCATAGGTTGGATATTGAACATCTCGGTGAAGTAAGCCATCATACTGCTTAGCGGTGTCAGCATGAACATACCTAAAGTAGCACCGATGATATTGAAACCTAGATGTAAGACAGCGGCTCTTTTGGCCGATGGATTACCACCCATAGCAGCCATGATAGCTGTGATACATGTACCGATATTAGAACCATATAAGAATGGAATGATAGCGATAAAGGGAATAGCGCCCGTCTCATAGATAATCTGAATGACACCGATGGCAGCTGAAGATGATTGCATAGCACAAGTCATGATGATACCACCGAATAGTCCGATGAGTGGATTAGTTGTACACATGTTGGCGAATTGCTGGAACTCTTGTACATCTTTGAGATAGACAAGGGTATCGCCAATTAATGAAATACCATAGAAGAGGATACCAAAGCCAATAATGATATGTCCTAAGTCCTGCATTTTTGTGCGTTTAGCAAACATCAACATCAAAGCACCGATGATGATGAAATAAACAGCCAAACCTTCAACATTTAAACCGATCAAGAAGGCGGTCATCGTCGTGCCAATATTGGCACCGATGATGATGCCAGCTGCCTGTTCAAGGGTCATGAGACCAGCTCTTACAAAGCCGATAGTGATGGCTGTAGTAGCTGATGATGACTGAATGATGGCAGTAGTTATGCAACCGATCAGAATGCCTTGCCACGGTTTAGAAGTATACTTATCAATATAATCACGAAGTTTATCACCGGCAAAGGATTTAAGTCCATCGCCCATCAAAACTATGCCGAATAAAAATAGGCCTAAGCCCCCCAAAAAGAGATCCCAACGAATATCTGCAAAAGTCATTTTTATTAATTCCTTTCGTATCAAATAAATTGTAACATTATTGTT
>CALBGK010000175.1 GCA_937893115.1 uncultured Erysipelotrichaceae bacterium
CTTTTATTCCTCACTTAATAATTATAATCTAATACAAAATAAAATAAAAATTCTATGAGGAAAATTCATAGAATTACTGAAGATTATTGATAAAGTCTACAATGTCTTCTATCACTTCATCGTTGACTTTCGCCTTATTCAAATAAACACTTGGACCCATTTCTTTTTTCCCTTCAGCAAAGATATGGGTGAGCCCAGGATAAGATTTGAAGTTAGCATCAGGAAGATTTTCTTTCCATATTGTAAAGTCTTCCATACTTACTTGATAGTCTTCTTCTCCTTGAAGAAATAGCTGTGGAACATCTAAGTTTTTAGCTTCCTCAACTTGATTATAGCTAAGCAGATCTAACCAATATGTCTTATAAGCACCTAATAAGAAATCATCTTCACTTAGATTATCAAGCTCTTTCAATTTGACAATTTCCTCTTTATACTGGCTTAAATCACTTCCCTCAGCAGTTTCAAGAAAACTAATCTGCTCCTCAAGTAGCTCTAGAAAACCTCTTGCAGGTGCAGCAAGATAAATTAGCCCATCTACTTCTACTTCTTGTGCAACTAGTGGCAAAATTTGACCACCTAGGCTATGTCCAAGGATGTATATAGCACTCACATCATCACGCTCTTTAATAAAATTATAAGCTGCTATGGTATCTTCGATATATTCATCTTCAAGTGTAAAATAAATATCTTTAGCACATTCATTAAGATATGAGTAAGTTCGCTTATCAAAGCGCAAGCTAGCGATACCGTTTTGAGCTAAGCCATTAGCGATATCTTCTAAGGGTTTATTAGGACCTATCGTTTCATCTCTATCGTTGGGACCACTGCCGCTCAACAAGATTACATAAGGATATGGTCCCTCATTTTTAGGTGTTGTAAGCGTGCCATTGATTAGATATTCATCACCAAAAGAGACTTCTTCATCATTTAGAAAAAGTGAGGTCACTAGCCTCACTATTAGAATAATTGCCCATAACGATACCAGCGATTTTGCCATCTTGGTCAATACTGATGACTAAATCGAAGTTTTGATAAGTATGTCTACAAGGAACACTATATACAGTATAACCCTGTGCTTCAGTCACTTTAACTTCTTCGATGGCCTGTAAATCGCCTAAAGATTCTAATTGCGCACTGATGAGTTCTAAGCCACCATCACCCAATGCTTCCTTCACCTCTTCAGTAAATTCATATTTGTCATAAAGAGATGATGCATCACCTTGAAGTAAGGTCTCAGTAAAAACTTTGGCATCAAAACTAGAAGATGTTTTTTCTTCACTTGCACAAGCAGTGAGCGAAATAAGCAAAAGCCCGATCAATATAAATCTAAAATATTTCATATATCCTCTACATCTTTTCAGGTGAATCGACACCTAGATAATTTAAAGCATTCTTTAAAGTTATCTTAGTCGCACTCAATAAGGCTAAACGCTCATTAGTTAGTTTTATATTGTTATCATCGATGACACGATTTGAACTATAGAATGAGTGGAAGTATTGCGCTAATTTTTGAATATAGTTGCAAATCTTATTAGGGCTGCGGTTTAATGCGCTATCAGCGACCACTGATGGGAATTCACTGATGTGTTTAAGTAATGTTGTCTCCTTGTCGTCGGTGAGTAAAGTATAATTATCCTGTCTTTTAAATTCCTTGGCTTGACGAAGGATAGA
The DNA here is from genome assembly GCA_937893115.1 of uncultured Erysipelotrichaceae bacterium. Lineage (GTDB taxonomy): Bacteria > Bacillota_I > Bacilli_A > Erysipelotrichales > Erysipelotrichaceae > CALUZH01. The sequence goes on from CALBGK010000175.1 coordinate 1,672, forward strand.
ACATATTCTTGCATAGGCATATTGAGCATAGTAGACAGGATTTTCATTAGTCTTTTGCCTTGCTAAATTGAGGTCGAAATCCATATGAGTATCTAGCGCCTTTGACAAGAAGAAATATCTAGCGGCATCAACGCCGATATCATCACATAATTCTCTGATGGTAACGGCATTGCCAGTTCGCTTAGACATTTTGACTTCTTCGCCATTTTCAACTAGACGAACCATTTGAATGATATCTATTTCTAGACTGTTGCGACTATAGCCCATACTTTCGATGGCTGCCTTCATTCTGGCGATGTAGCCGTGATGATCTGCACCCAAAAAGTCTACTAATAGTTCATAACCTCTTTCAAGCTTATACATATGATAAGCAATATCTGGCGTCAAATAAGTATAGAAACCATCACTCTTCTTTAATACTCTATCCTTATCATCGCCATATTGACTTGATTTAAACCAGATAGCTCCTTCGCTTTCATAAGTTAAGCCCTTATCTGTCATATCTTTCATGACTTTATTGACACGATCTTCATCAACTATCTTCTGTTCGCTAACCCAAGAGTCAAATTCACAACGATAGTAGTCTAAATCATTTTTAATTCTTTCTATCTCAAGGCGACGACCTTCTTCTTTCATGAAAGAAAGAGCTTCTTCCTTAGAAACATTTAACCATTTATCACCATGATTTTTTTTGATTTCAAGAGCTATATTTTTTACATCTTGGCCATGGTATCCATCATCAGGAAGTTTAAAATCTAAGCCAAAAGCTTCTTTATAACGCTCATATAATGACAAGGCCAACATATTCATCTGATTGCCGGCATCATTAATATAATATTCTCTTGTGACATCATAATTTGAGGCCTTCATAAGTCTTGCGACACTATCGCCCCAAGCTGCACCTCTTGCATGCCCTAAATGAAGTATGCCAGTTGGATTAGCTGAAACATATTCTAAAAGCACCCTCTTATGATTACCGCTATTATTTTCACCATAATGTTCATCAGCATCTAATACTAGATTGATGACATCAGCCAAGGCATCTTTTTTCATCCAAAAATTGATAAAACCAGGCATAGCAACTTCTATTTTATCTACACTTTCACACTTTAGTTCGTTTACTAAACTATTAGCGATATCGATAGGCTTCGTTTTTAACTGTTTAGCTAGGCGCATAGAAATATTTGTCGAATAGTCACCCTTAGTTTGATCTTTAGGAATTTCTACCATGACTAAGCTATCAATGTTTTCTGAATGATAAACAGCGTTGACAGCATCTTTGATGGCTTGAATTAAAATATTTTCTATTTGGCTCATAATTATACATCCATCCCTTCAAATTTACATATAATAGAATAACAAATTAATGTTTAAGTAACAAGCGATAAGCGGGAATAATATTCTTTTTTATAATTTAAGTATTGCAATTCAAAATATGATTTGATAATATAAATAGGCACAGATTGCAAAAGACATCAATAAGCGGTTCCTTAGCCAAGTGGTAAGGCAATAGACTGCAACTCTGTGATCGCCAGTTCGAATCTGGCAGGAACCTCCAAATGTGGGGATATGGCGGAATGGTAGACGCGTCGGACTTAAAATCCGGCGGCAGCAATGCCGTAAGGGTTCAAGTCCCTTTATCCCCACCACTTATTATGCGCCCATAGCTCAACTGGATAGAGCGTTTGACTACGGATCAAAAGGTTGCGG
>CALBGK010000176.1 GCA_937893115.1 uncultured Erysipelotrichaceae bacterium
TATTCTTCTTGAATAAGTTTTAAATCGGCTAGTTGTTTTTCATAAGAACTTATAAGTTCATTCTTATTTTCTTCTAAAGATATATTTTGTTTATTCAACTCTTCGATATGCAAGTCATATTCTGCTTGAAGTGCATTAATCTTATCTTCATTATCTTTTTTCTGCTTAACTAATGCTTCGTCATATTCCTTAATCTTAGAGAAGTAAGTGGCTTTGAGACTCTCATTTAGTGCTTCATAAACTTCACTATACTCTTTATTCTTATTTTCTTTTTTGATGCGCAAGGCTTCATAATAATCGCTTAGCTCCTTATTCTTGTTAGCTAGTTCATCTTGAAGTTTAAGTACTAATTCATCATATTGACTTTGCTTATATAAATATTCATCTTCAGCATGTTTGCACTTTTCCGCTGCTTGACTTTGAGCTTGTTTTAAAGACCACATATCATTATCAAAGTCTTTTTTAAGATTTTCTTCTTTGAGATTAAATTGTCTTGTAGCATCTTCCAGTTTTTTGCTCAAAGCTTCTTTTTCTCTATTTAGAGCTATGAGTTCATTCTTTAATATACCGATATTTGTCGAAGAACTATTATTTAATTCTTCTAGGGCATTAGCATTTTCCACCTGAATGATGGATAGAGCTTTTTCGTGATTATCTTTTTCTGCTTGTATTTCATCTTCAAGTTCTTTAACTTTAGAATTAAATGCATCTTCAATTTCAATATTTTCTTCTTTAAGTGAAGCGATGATAGAAGCTTGTTGGTTCTTGATGTCTTCATATTGCGTTTTAATCACATCGATGTCTTCTTCATATTGCGACAAAGCCTCAGCCTTATGTTTTTTAATATCTTCTATCTTATTTTCTAATTCACTTTTTTCTTTTAGATATTCTTCATTTAGATTATTTTTTTCATCACTAAAAAATGAATCTTGTTCACATTTAAGCTTAGCTAATTCTTCATCAATTTTAGCAATTTCATTTTTATATCTGCTTGAAATAACCGCTTGTTTATTATCTAATTCTATCGATTGCTTAGTGATATTATCTAAATCATTTCTAACGCCCTTTAAATATTCTTTCTTAAATTTCTCACACTTATTTTTTTGTTCGCCATATTCACTATTCAAATTCTCGGTGGCAGATAGCGCCTCTTCAATTCTCTTTTGAATATCGACAATCTCTCTTTTATGCTTTGCGATTTCTTTAGATAATTCTTCGTTATCAAGTTTGTCAATCTTCTTACGATATAAATACGTATCAAATTGTTCTTTTATTTTCGCCATAAATCCCCCTATACTATGCCCTGTGCCAACATCGCATCGGCAACTTTAATAAATCCTTCAATATTAGCTCCAGCTAGTAAATCGCCATCTTTGCCATATTCATGCGCTCTAGCTTTGATATTTTCATAGATGTTCTCCATAATCTTTTTAAGTTGACTATCGACTTCATCAAAAGATGATGGTTTAAAAATAGCGTCTTGGCTCATCTCTAAGCCCGATACTGCAACCCCTCCTGCGTTGCTTGCCTTTCCTGGAGCATACAATATACCATTTTCCGTAAAGATGCTTACAGCTTCTTTATTACATGGCATATTAGCTCCTTCACCAACAGCGATGACACCATTAGCAAGCAAAGCTTTTGCAGCATCAGCATCTATCTCGTTTTGAGTTGCGCATGGAAGAGCTATATCACATTTAATCTTCCAAATATCTTTAGTTACTGGATGATAGATAGCACTATCAACTGTATTTGTATACTCCTTGATACGCTTTCTATCGATTTCTTTAATAGTGCGCATAGTATCAAAATTAATACCATTTTCATCATAGATATAACCATTAGAATCCGACATCGCAATAACTTTAGCACCCATAGAGTTAGCCTTTTGTAAGGCGTATAGAGCTACATTTCCAGAACCAGAAATGATAATCTTTTTATCCTTGAGACTCAAATTATAATCTTGAAGATATCTTTCCATAAAATAGATCAAACCATAACCAGTAGCTTCTTTACGCACAAGTGAACCGCCATAATTGATTCCTTTGCCCGTAAGTGCGCCACTAAATTCATTTTGTAGTCGCTTGTATTGGCCAAAAAGATAGCCTATCTCTCTTGCCCCGACACCTATATCTCCAGCTGGTATATCAAGATGAGGGCCGATATGGCGATATAGTTCGCTCATAAAACTTTGACAAAAGCGCATTATTTCATTGTCACTTTTCCCTTTAGGATTAAAGTCACTTCCCCCTTTAGCTCCACCCATCATAAGACCAGTCAAAGCATTTTTGAATATTTGCTCAAAAGCCAGAAATTTAATAATACCTAAATTGACACTTTCATGGAAACGCAGTCCGCCTTTATAAGGACCTAAAGCACTATTAAACTGAACTCTATATCCCCTATTCACCTGTACATCACCTTTATCATCGAGCCATGGAATACGAAAGATGATGATTCTTTCCGGTTCGATTATTCTTTGATAAATACCATTCTTTGAATATTCTGGGTGCCTTTTATCTAAAGCTTCAAGACTACCAAATACTTCTTCGACCGCTTGAATAAACTCTTTTTGCTCAGCATCTTTTTCTTTAATGTCGTGCAATACTTCTTCTAATAGCA
>CALBGK010000177.1 GCA_937893115.1 uncultured Erysipelotrichaceae bacterium
TACTCAATATTGATGAAAATGATGTCACAGCATCACATAGCCTATCTTCTGGTACTATCAATGAAGATGTTTTATTTTATATGAATGCCCGTGGATTAAACCGCGCTACGGCTCTATTATTGATGATAGAAAGTTATTTGACTTTGGATAAGGAAGTATTTGAACTATTTGAAAATGGCTTAATAATAGAAGAAGAATGCAAGAAGAAGGTGAATGATTTATGTTTGATGTAAATAAGATTCGTGAAGATTTTCCAATGTTTAAAAACAATAAGGATTTAATCTATTTTGATTCAGCAGCAACATCTTTTAAACCACAATGTGTCATCGATGAGGTAGTTGATTATTACAGTAGAAAAACAGTTAATATTCATCGAGGTGACTATGATTTATCTTTTGAGGTTTCTAACGAATATGAAAGTGCTAGAGAAGTAGCTAAGACTTTTATTAATGCCCGTAGCAAGGATGAGATAATCTTTACCAATGGTGCTTCTTCTTCCTTGAATTTGGTCGCTTATGGTTATGGTCAGAAATTTTTAAAAGAAGGCGATGTCGTCTTGTCTTCAGAAGCTGAACACGCTTCAAATATCTTGCCATGGTTTAAGGTCTGTGAAGTTACAGGCGCTAAGATAGAATATATTCCTTTAAAAGAAGACGGTGTCTTCGACATCGAATTATTCAAGAAGGTCATGCATAAAGGAGTTAAGGTTGTAACCTTGGCTCAAGTTTCTAATGTCTTAGGATATGTCTTGCCTATGAAAGAAATCACAGCCATCGCTCATGAATATGGAGCTATTGTCGTATGTGATGGGGCTCAATCAGTTCCTCATACTAAGACCGATGTCATCGATAGCGATGTCGATTTCTTAGCCTTCAGTGGCCATAAGATGTGTGGCCCTAGTGGTGTCGGTGTCCTATATGGCAAATACGAGCTCTTAGAAAAGATGGATGCCTTCATGTTAGGGGGAGGTTCTAATGCCCGTTTTGATATCTGCGGTAATATCTTATTAAAGCGACCTCCATATAAATTCGAGGCTGGTACACCTTGTATTGAAGGAGTATTGGGCCTTAAAAAAGCTATGGAATACTTGATGAATATCGGTATGGATGTTATAGAAGCTAATGATAAACAATTAGTTACTTATTTGATCAATCAATTAAAGAGTCTCGATAATGTTCAGGTATATAATCCACATAGTGATTGCGCCATTGCGACTTTTAATTTCAAGGATATCTTTGCCCAAGATGCAGCTACATATCTAAATACGAAAAATATCGCTGTAAGATCAGGTAATCATTGCGCCAAGATACTTTTAAATGTCATCAAAGCGTCAGAGACTATTAGAGCTTCGATGTATTTCTATAATACTAAGGAAGAAATCGATAGATTCATCGATGTCTGTAAAGAAGTTACTTTAGATAAGTGTATAGGAGTATTTTTATGATGGATGAGAATTTTAAGCGTACTATCTTGCTAGACCACTATAGTCATCCGCGCAACAAGGGCTTAGTCGACGATGAGCGTTATAAAACCATTCATATGGCTTCTGATTCCTGCATTGATGATATTAAGGTACAGGCACTCATTGAGGATGACACTATCAAAGACATAAAGTTTGATGGTGTAGGTTGTACTATTTCTTTTGCATCGACATCTATTTTCACTGATTTGTTGAAGGGTAAAAAGGTTGATGAGGCTTTGTCACTAATTAATGAATATTATGATATGTTAGATGAAAAAGAATACGATCCTGATCATTTAGAAGAAGCTAATGCCTTTGACACCTTATATCGTCAGCCAAATAGAATTAAATGCGGAACTATTGGTATTAAGGCGATGGAAGAATTGATTAAAGCGAGTATAGAAAATGAAAAATAAAGATATTATTGATAGCCAAGAAAACTATCGCTACGATTTTAGCGATGAAGATGTGTCTGTCTACAAGACGGCCAAGGGTTTAAGTGAAGATGTCATCAGACAGATATCTAAACAAAAAAGAGAACCAGAGTGGATGTTAGAATATCGACTTAAGGCTTATCATAAGTTTCTTGAATTAGATAATCCATCCTATGGTCCCGATTTAAGCGAAATTGATTTTAATGATTTTACATATTATATAAAGCCTAGTGATAAGGTAGAAAAAGATTGGGATGATGTTCCAAGCACCATCAAAGAGACTTTTGAAAAACTTAAAATACCTGAGGCCGAGGCTAAGTATCTAGCTGGTGTTTCAACGCAATATGAATCAGAAGTTGTCTACCACAACATGCTTAAGGAAGTTGAAGAGGCTGGTATCATCTTTTATGATACTGATACTGCTTTAAAGTTAGTTCCTGATATTTTTAAAGAATACTTTGGCAAGGTTGTCTCTTATGCTGATAATAAATATGCAGCCTTAAATGCGGCAGTATGGTCTGGAGGATCATTTATCTATGTACCTAAGAATACTAAGTTAGATAAACCTCTACAATCATATTTTCGTATCAATTCAGAGTTGATGGGCCAATTCGAAAGAACTTTGATCATCGTTGAAGAGGGCAGTGATCTCCATTATATCGAAGGTTGTACAGCGCCGCGATATTCTAAGGATTCGCTTCATGCAGCAGTAGTAGAAATCTATGTTAAAAAGGGTGGAAAGTGCCGTTATTCAACCATTCAAAACTGGTCTAGCAACATTTTAAACCTCGTTACTAAGCGTGCTTATGTAGAAGAAAATGGGGTCATGGAATGGATTGATGGTAATATCGGTTCTCATCTAAATATGAAATATCCCGCTTGTATCTTGGCCGGTCCATATGCCAAGGGTGTATGTATATCAGTAGCAGTCGCTACAAAGCAGCAATATCAAGATGCCGGAGCAAAAATGATACATCTAGCCCCTCATACCTCAAGTACCATCATTTCTAAATCGCTATCTAGACTTGGTGGTAAAGTAAATTATCGCGGTCTTGTATCGATGGGCAAAAATGCTGATTTCTCTAAAGCTAAGGTAGAATGTGATACTTTAATTCT
>CALBGK010000178.1 GCA_937893115.1 uncultured Erysipelotrichaceae bacterium
GGAGCAATGATGAAGTCACTTTCTTGAGAAGTGAACTCAGCTGCTAAGACATCACTGCCATCGACAATCTCATAATTTACTGTTTCATCTCCAACAAAGTCTAGTAATGATAAGGCAGGTGCACCACTTGGTGAAATGATAGAGAAATTTATGGTATCTTTAGTGCTTTTTGGGGTGGCTGGACGACATCCTGCTAATACTAGTAAGACTGTCAAGAAAGCAAATAGGCGTTTAATGTACATATTCTTTATCCTCTACTTCTTTCTTAAATTGCTTAACAGCATCTTCTAATTTTAGTGATACGCTGTCCTTAGATGCAAAACGTCGGATATTTACACTTCCTTCATTCATCTCGCCATCACCCACAACGATTTGAACAGGAATCTTATGAACTTGAGCTTCTCTGATTCGATAGCCAAGCTTCTCATTTCTATCATCAATCGATACTCTAAATCCTTCTTTTTCAAAAACTTCTTTAACTTTTAGAGCATAATCTAAGTGCAATGTCTGATGAACTGGAATAATTCTAATCTGCTTAGGTGCTAGCCATAACGGGAATGCTCCGCCATAATGTTCAATCAAGATACCCATAAAGCGTTCGATTGAGCCATAAATTACACGGTGCAACATGAGTGGACGTTTCTTATTGCCATCAGCATCGATATAATGCAAATCAAAACGCTCTGGTAAATTCATATCTAATTGAATAGTACCACATTGCCAAACACGGCCTAATGAATCCTGAATGTGGAAGTCTAATTTTGGACCATAGAAAGCACCATCGCCTGGGTTGATCTTACATTCTCTTCCTGCCTTTTCACAAGCTTTTTTAAGAGCTTCTTCAGCCTTATCCCATACAGCGATATCTCCGATATAATTATCAAATGGTCTAGTTGATAATTCAATTGTATATTTCAAATTAAAGATTGAATAAATTCTATCAATAAAATTGATTAATGATACTACTTCATCCTCTATTTGATCATCACGCATAAAGATATGAGCATCATCTTGAGTGAAGCTACGCACACGGAATAAGCCATTGAGGGCACCGCTAGCTTCATGGCGATGAACTAAGCCAAGTTCACCCATACGAATTGGTAAATCCTTATATGAATGTAAACCATTTTTATAAACTAAGATTCCCCCTGGACAATTCATTGGCTTAATAGCGAATGTTCTTTCATCGACTTGAGTAGTATACATATTCTCACGATAGTTTTCCCAGTGTCCTGAAGTTTCCCATAGTTCTCTAGACATCATGATAGGTGTCTTGACAAAGACATAGTTTTCTTTAGTATGTTCTTCATACCAAAAATTTTCTAGTATATTACGCATAATCATACCATTAGGTAATAAAAATGGCATACCAGGCGCATATTCAGAAATCATGAACAATTCTAATTCCCTGCCTAATTTCTTATGGTCTCTCTTTTTGGCTTCTTCTAATAGATTTAGATGTTCATTTAAAGCTTCTTCACTGTCAAAACAGATTCCATAAACTCTTTGCAACATTTTATTGTTGGCATCATTTTTCCAATAAGCTCCTGACACCTTCAATAATTTAAAGTTTTTTAGTTCTTTGACACTTTCAACATGTGGTCCACGGCATAAATCAGTGAAGTCCCCTTGGCTGTAACAAGATATAACTGTATCATGTTCATCCATATTATTGATTAAATCAATCTTGTATGGATCATTTTTAAACATTTCTAAGGCTTCTTGTTTAGAAATTTCATGACGAACGATTCTCTTGCCATCCTTAGCTATTTTCTTCATTTCTTTTTCAATCTTAGCTAAGTCTTCTTCTCTGATTACTTCATCACCTAAATCGATATCATAATAAAATCCTTCGCTGATTACCGGTCCAACCCAGAACTTAGCATTAGGATATAGATGTGATATAGCTTGTGCTAATAAATGGGCACAACTGTGATTTAAAATAGATAATCTTTCGTTCTCTTTGATATTAATCATAAGTATCCTTTCCTTTCTGAAATAAAAAAGGCGCTACCAAGGGCGCATATGCGCGGTACCACCTTATTTTTACTTTTACTCTTAACGCGAGCTACACGGCTAGTTATTAATTAGCAACTCATAAGTAGTAACACTATATTCTTTTCAATTACTTTCACCAACCGTAATCTCTCTAAATCAAGAA
>CALBGK010000179.1 GCA_937893115.1 uncultured Erysipelotrichaceae bacterium
ATCCCGCTTCTAGCATCTTTTCCTTAATCAATTTTATATCAAAGACATTTTGAACATGATGTTCTTGCACAATTCCTTCATCCATATAAAAAGTAAAACGCTCTTGAAGCTGTTTTTGATATGTATCAGCTAAGATAGCCCATTGATAATTAGTATCTAAGACTTGACCCTCTTCTATATATTCATCCTTAAATTCTTCAAGTCGCATAATACTATGCATATCAAAAAGAAAGGTTCCGCCACTATTTAAATGCTTATATACATTTTTAAACATCGGCAATAATTCATCTTCATTTAAATAAATTGATACTGTCACAGATGCAAAGAATGATATCAAAGCTTCTATCAAGCTTAAAATCTATCATATTTAAGATGAGATATTCACCATCAAAGTTTTGTTTAGAAGCCTTTTTCATCGCTTCAGATATATCGCTAGCTACGACATTATAGCCTTCATTTTTCAATATCTTAGCCATGACACCTGAACCTGAAGCTAATTCCAAAATATCCTTCCCTTTTAACTTATGAATATAATCTAGCCAATATTTTAAACTCTCCTCATCTTGTAATAAGGCATCATAATATTTAGCTAAGATTTCATAATTATCTACATCTTTAAAATGCCAAGATCCTTCCATAGTCCCTCCAAATCATAAAATTCTCGCCTTCCATCATAAAAGATATGTACGACGACATCATTCAAATCGACAACTAGCCAACCTGATTCTTTAGCATTATCGACACTGATGATATCTTGATTATGTTTGCGAGCCACTTCTGCACAGATATCAGCCAAAGAATTGGCGTTTCTTTCGTTCAAGGCTGATACTATCATCATATAGTCAAAGAGAGGACTATGTCCTCTAAAATCAATAGTAACGATATCTTGCCCTAATTTAGCATCTAATTTATCATGTAAATCTTTTAAAAATTCATTCATGTCTCTTTATATATCTTTCTACATCTAATTTTAATTCTTTAAAAGCTCTATGGATATCGATAAAGGCTAAATCTAATATTCCATCATCAATATTTCTATTAGGTTCTCTTTTATCAGCGATATATATTATCTTCGCTAATAAGCTATTAGATAGCCCATCGGTATGATGATATATAGCATCTAAAATATTGCCATCATAGAGATTTAAACATTCCCTTAAATAATACTTAGCTACATAACTGTGCTTAATAGGCTTTAGAGCATCTAATTTTGTAGGATCATAATATTTAAGATATTCATCATAAAATTCTTCACTAGCTTCTTTGACTATGTCATGAAGTAAACCAGCTAAATAAGCCTTATTTTCATCATAGTGATAAGCCTTAGCTAATTTTGAAGCTACATATGCTACCCCAATAGTATGTTTAAACCTTTTAGCACTCATCTTTTTACTACTTAGATATTTCATCAACTCTATATCTTTAATAAGCAAATCATGCCTATAGTACTTATAGATATTATCCATATCTAATTCAATATGAATGGCTAGATCAATATCTGCCCTTTCATCTTTTGCTAAGTGCAAATATGGATACTTAGCTAGAAAACTATTTAAAGTAGGCAAGAATAAATCATTATCTTCTCGCTTTTTTAAATATATGATGGCATCCCTATTCTTTTGATGAATTTGTTTAAATTTCCTCATAATTTAAGGGGCTAAAATCACTAAGTATAACTAATTCTTTCATGGTAAAGTAATGATGCGTTCTTTACTAGCTTTATATAAAACGATACTGCGGCCGATGATTTGAACGATTTCGCTAGAAGTATTAGCACTTAAATCAATAGCAATTTCGCGCACATCTTCATCACATGTCTTAAGTATAGACACTTTAACTAATTCTCTAGCTAATAAGGCCTTCTTTAAAGAATCATAAATATTATATGAAAGACCATCCTTGCCAACCTGAACAATGGCTTTTTCTTTTGAAGCTAGAGCACGTAAATATCTCTTCTGTTTTCCATTTAACATTAAAATAATCCTTTCCTGATGTTTAGTTCAACACCATCTATCATAAGTATATCTAACTTAGCAATATTTCTAAAACTGATAAACCCTAAACCATTAATCGTCAAGTCTTGATGGCCATTAATATCATAGCAATATTTAACAAGCTTATAGCCCTTATTAAATAATTCAGGATTTCTAACAATATAATTATTAGCTCTTTCTTTTTTGACACGATGAATAGAAATCGATGGATCAAAATAGAAGATGACACTTCCCTTGTCCCCTATTTGAATATCTAGCTGCATGATGCCTTCAATAAAGAATGATTGATCCTCATAAACTTGATATATCAAAGGTTTCATCGTCTTCGATGGAATGAGGCTATTGATATCTTCTTTTTTTAGATGCATCAATATACTTCCATCATCGACAAGACCTGGTGTATCGATAAAAGTATAATCTTCATATTTAAAGCTATTAAAGTCTAAAGTGGTACCAGGATAATTTGAAGTAGTCAACGACTTATCATTTAATAGCTTATTCAATATCGTACTTTTACCAGCATTTGCTAAACCAGCACAGATAAATTTCCTCGTATCGATAAGCTTTAAATCTTCAAAAAAGAGCTCATTAAAGTGTTTATCCTTCATATAAGTGAGAATGACAGAATAAATCTTATTATCACAAGCGATATCTTGTAAGATTTCATTACAATAATTCTCTAACTTAGAGAAATTGATATTATCTGGCAATAAATCTATCTTATTGATGATGACTATCATCGGATAGTCTTTAAGACTTTGAAATATCTTACGATTGACGTGTGAATCTAAATGTAAGATGTCGATGATAAAGATAATACCTGCGTCTTGATATGTTCTAATCTCATCTATCACCTTTTGAGGCTCAATAGCATCCTTCATATCGATGATTAAATCGCCATAGTGAGTAAGACGAAAACAGCGCATACAATAAGACTGATCCATCCTTTTGACATAACCTGGCGCTTTAATGTCTTTATCTTGCAACACAGCTCCACAACCTATACACTTTTTTACCATTTATAATGCCTCATAATAATTCTTTCTAATTTACGATTTATCTTGGTAGAGAAAGAATCCTTTTCTACTAATGGTTTAGAATAATAAACCCTCAAGCCAGCTAGCCTAGCGCCGATGACATCAGTCAATACTTGATCACCGACACATAGCGCATTTTCTTTTGATATATGATAATCCTTCAATAGCTCTAAATAAGTAAAAGGTAGGGGCTTTAAAGAAAAATAGCGATAGTCCAAACCTAGCGACTTGGCAAAAGTTTCGACCCTCTCTTTTTTATTATTAGAGACTAAAACGACAGTAAAACCTCCTTTCTTTAAGAAGTCTATATAAGTGATACAGTCGCTACTGGCCACCTTTTCATAATAGGGAGCTAAAGTATTATCGATATCCATAAAGATATGTGTAATCTTTAAGGCTCTTAGCTCATCTATATTTAAACTGTCAAATGAATCAATGATTTTGTCTGGTTTTAATAGATTTGTCATAATTTTTAAAATAATGTCGTCTGTTTATTGCCATCTTCTTCGATAGAGAAATCTTGAGGGAAATCTACTACCTCGACCTCTTTGATATCTTCATTGTTACTATTTAAGATAAAGAATTCATTTTGAAGTTTTAAAGGTGCAGAGAAAGTAGCATCACAATCCATAAACGGAATATCCTTAACAGCTAATATTTTTAGTTCGCCATCATATACTTTAATATTGTCATAAGCATTAATGATAGCTGCACTATCAACATATTGAGGATTGGTCTTTGTTTGTTTATATAGACGATTTCCCTTAGTACGTCTTTTGGTATAATCCAATTCAGATATATGTATACGTTTAAAATTGCCTCTTTGACTTGTCAGCATTATAGCATCACTTGCCCCATTTATGGTAGTAGCGTCCATTAGCTCATCATCTTCTTTGAGGTCTATGCCCCAAACGCCTTGAGCTTTTAAAGCTAGAGGTGCTATCTCTTCTTGCTTATAGTAGTTATAATAACCGTTCTTGCTGACAAGTAAGATATCATCGTCATGATATGCGACAAAGGCCTTTCTCACCTCATCATCTTTTCTCAGTTTATGAGCTTGCATAACCTTGCTGAATCTTGTCGCATTCCATAGTGGCAACAAGGTCTTTTTTATCATGCCCTTGGCTGTAACAGTAAATATATAAGCATAAGAATCAAAGTTTTTAACCACTAGTGCACTGACTATCTTTTCTTCATCATCACTCTTAATGTAATGAGAGAAGTGATGACCTAATTCCTTCCACTTGCTCTCTTCTAATTTATAGATAGGAAGGTAGGCATAATTACCCTTTGATGTGATAAGCAATAAGGTATCTAAGGTATTACAACTTCTAATGCCTAATAATTTATCATGTTCCTTAAAATAAGGTAAACTTCCTTCATTAGCTTGGTATACTCTACTAGAATATCGTTTGATATAACCATCTCTAGATACCGAGATATAGACTTGTT
>CALBGK010000180.1 GCA_937893115.1 uncultured Erysipelotrichaceae bacterium
CTAAGATAGTTCCTCCCCGAGCCAGTATGTCTGAAACACTGCTGCGTTCAAAGTCGATGAATTCACCGTTTACTAGCCCCTTGTAACCATCTTTGATACCAGCCACTTCAATACCGCTTGCCATAGCAACTCTGGTAACTGATCGGATGGCTGCATTCATTCCTGGCGCATCGCCCCCACTTGTAAGAATACCTATTTTTCGTATCATCCTTTGTACCAACTTTCTATTTCTGGCGAAGATTTTCGCCTTTTAAACAAAACTTATTTGTGAGCTTATCAACTCTTTCAATCAATCGATTAGCTTTTATCACGTCTTCATTTTCATATTTATCAAATTGATATATCGCTTTTAATTTAGCTATATCAGCATTAGAAGTAAAAATAGTTGTAAGTTTATGTTCCATGCGATAATCCAAAATATTAAATAAGATATCATCCCTTGAAAAAGAAGTTACACTTTCTGTACCAATATCATCTAAACTAAGATAAGTTACCTTTTTTAAACTGCTGATAATAGAATCATATCGACTTCTATCATGGACATTTAAAAGTCTTAGCTTTTCTATTAAACTTCCCACTTTCACAAATGCGACATCTTTTTTCTTTAAGGCTAAAGAGTTCATGAGACTTATCACAATATAAGTCTTGCCCACTCCTAAATCGCCATATAAGTATATTCCCTTACTTTCTTTACCACTTAAAATATAAGCTGAAGTTATGGTCAGATCCTTATCTTGGCATCCCCTATAGACATCTTGAAAAAAGATGTTATGGTACATTGAAGGAATATCGTTATAGACAAAATATCTAAGATGCCTCTCTTTTTCTATTTTTTCATTGGTATAATGACAATTAACTATTTCATTAATGATGATATTTTCAGGTTTTATCAAGCTCATTTGGACACACTGTCCCTTTGAGGCTTGTCTACAAGCACTTAGACCTTGACAGTCTTTACACATATTTATACTATTGAAATAATCTAAAAATTTCAAGTAATTATCTTCGACATAAATATTAGCTAAGTGATTGTCATGAAGAAAGTTAAGGATGGTATTATCACTTAAAATCTTCTTGAGATTATCGTTTTTTATCTTTTGAATAGAAGTTTCACTCATCGCTTGACTCCTTAATAAAACGCATCAAATCACTATCTGAGATATTATATTTAGGATTCT
>CALBGK010000181.1 GCA_937893115.1 uncultured Erysipelotrichaceae bacterium
AATCCACACTTAGTAAAAGTACTTGATTTCTTATACATCTTATTAATATCCATATGTATAACTCTTCCACTATCTATCATCTTAATAATTAATTTTGATATCCTCTATTATCTTCTATCCGTTTTATTCATAGGTATCATCATCCTTATGATGCAATTGGTATTTTGATTATGATTAAACTTAAGAATGTTAAAAAGAGCTTCAAAGAAGTCCTAATATTTGATGATTTATCTTGGTCAGCCGATAAGGCTGGCATGTATATCATCCATGGTAAGTCGGGCAGCGGCAAGACAACATTTTTAAATATCTTATTAAGCGATAAGGTCGATAGTGGTGAAGTTAAGGTTGATGGCGATATCACTTGCATCATTCAAGAATCACCCTTAATAGACAACCTAACAATTAAAAATAATATCTTACTCGGTCGTAAAGAGAATAATAGATATCATAAATTAATTAGAATGTTGAAGATAGAAGATATCATCACTCATTATCCAAGTGAGGTATCAGGTGGCCAAAGACAAAGAGCTGCCATCGCTAGGTCATTGATGAATGATAGTCCTATCATCCTTTGTGATGAACCAACCGACTCCCTCGATGAAGAAAATAAGCTAATTGTCATGGAATTTCTAAAGAAACTAAGTCATGACAAAATTGTCATCATCGTCACACATGATATCTATCTCATTGAAAAATATGGTGATTATACTTATCATCTTGAAGATAGAAATCTAAAACTTATTAAAAAGACTAATGATGAAAAAAGAGATGTTAAGACCTTAAAAAGTAAACTACATATAAGTGATTATGGGCGGTTTTTATGGCGTATCAATCATCATTATTATCTAATCTTTGGCTTAATCATATTATTATGGACTATGATTATTGCCCTGGGAGTAAGCTTTTATCGCTACTCATTTAATATTCCTAGTAGTGAAAATAGTCTAAATGCCAATTATATCTATCTCTATAAGGAGAATGGGCAATCATATGATGATTTTTTCTATGATGTTGGCAGATTAAAAATTGATGAAGCTAGACCAATCTTGCCATCTTCAATGTATTATCATGAAGGTTCTAAGTTTAGAGCTAATATCTACCCTCATCCAGAGCTAGATAATTTTGATGGTGTCTATATCAATCAAAATGTAATTTCGCAACTAGAAGATGTCCAAATAGGTGACAAGTTAGAAATCATCTTTAATTTTAATGGCCGAGAGCACAGCATTGAAGTTCCTATCATCGATATTATCAATGAGGAAGATAGCTTATATCCTAATATCTACTATGACTATAAGTTATTAGAAGATTATCTATTAAATTTATTGCCTGATAATGAAGCCTATGATATCTTTCTGAGTAATTGTCCTATGGTAGAGATGGCTTATCCTTATAAGGACATCGAGTCTTTAAAAAGTGATATCAATTTCGATAAGTATCAAATCATCTCCCCACTATATGATGAAAGGATAGCCGAATATGAAGATAAACGATTATATCTCTACTTTTATTCAATTATCTTAGTTGTCATCGCCCTTTCTACCTATATCAGTATGCATCATATCAATAAAAGCCATAATGAGAAAAACTTAAAGCCATTTTTAATCGCTGGCTCTAATGGATATGACATAAAAGCTTTAGAAAAGACAGATATTCTAATCAAGATGGCAATCTTAAGTTTATTATCTATCTTATTATTAATAGCACAGTTATATTTCTTTGATACTATCTTGGCTAGTTATATCATCATCCTTATCATCTTTACTTCGTTTGATTTATTCTTTGTACAAAGAAATAATAAAAAACGCTACCTTCTAAGTATTAAAGATAGCGTTTGATAAATCATTTCATAAATAATCTGATCATCTTGTCTTTAAAAGAAGAATAATGGCGATATCTCAAAGGCATATCCATCCATGTCTTTTTGTCAACAATGCTTTTGAAATGAGAGAATGTCTCAAAACCGACACGACCATGATAACCACCCATGCCACTCTCACCAACTCCGCCAAAAGGCATGGCACTAGTAGCCAGGTGGATGATGGTATCATTGATACATCCTCCGCCAAAATTGATCGTTCTCGTAACTTTTTCTGCAACTTCTTTTTTTGAAGTAAACAAATATAAAGCTAGAGGATGAGGCATTGATCTCACTTTATCAATAGCGGCATCAAGGTCTTCATAAACGATGATAGGCATGATAGGGCCAAAGATTTCTTCTTGCATGACCGCATCGTCATAACTGACATTATCCATCACTGTTGGTGCTATCTTCAAAGTGTCTTTATTTCCATATCCGCCAACTACCACCTTGTCATTGTCGATCAGTCCAAGCAAGCGTTCAAAGTGCTTTTCATTAACGATGCGACCATAGTCATCCTGACATAATATATCGCCGCCATACTGTAAATCAATCTCTTTCTTGACAGCCTCAACAAAAGCATCATGAACCTTTGCATTGACCAGGATATAATCGGGCGCCACACACGTCTGGCCAACATTTAAATATTTACCAAAAACAATTCTTTTAGCTGCCAAAGGAATGTTGGCACTCTCATCGACGATGACCGGGGACTTGCCTCCAAGTTCCAATGTCACAGGGACTAAATGACTGCTGGCTCTTTGCATAACTTCCTTGCCGACATTCACACTACCTGTAAAGAATATGTAATCAAAATCCCGATCCAGAAGAGCTTGATTTTCCTTTCTGCCTCCTGTGACGACCGAAACATAGTCACTAGCAAAAGCATCACTGCATACCTTTTCAATAATTTTTGATGTTTCTGGTGAGTAGGCACTAGGTTTAACGCAAACTGTATTACCTGCCGCCAGAGCATCAACCACCGGATCCATCGTCAACATGAAAGGATAATTCCATGGACTCATGATGAGCACTACGCCATAAGGACTTGGCCTTCTAAATGAAGTGGCATGAAATTGAGCTAAGGGTGTATGCACCCTTTTATCTTTGGCGAAGCTTCTGATATGTCTCAACATATAATCGATTTCATTCAAAATCATTCCAACTTCACAAAAATATCCTTCGCTCTTGCCTTTGCCTAGATCTTTGTGCAACGCTGCATATATCTCATCTTCAAATTTGAGAATACTGGCTTTAAGTCTTTTTAAAGCAGCGATGCGAAAATTCACATCAAGGGTTTCGCCTTTTTTGAAATAAGCTTGTTGCTTAGTTATGATTCCATTAATCTCTTCTATTGTCATACTATTTCTCCATTACTTCATAATAGTAATATTCAAGTTCTTTCGCGTTCATATAGACTGGCACAGGGTATAGAGGATTTGCCTCTTTAGCTGCTTTGATAGCCAAATCAGAGATATCTTCTTCCTTGATGCCTTTGATCTTGGTCGGAATATTCATCTTGGCATTTAGTTCTTCGATGCTAGCAATAAATTTCTTAGCTGCTGATTCTTCACTGTCACTTTCCTTTGCGACATGAGCCGCGATAGCCAGCTCCTTTAACTTAGGATAAACAGCAGTTCCATATCCTTTTAACAGATATGGCAATATGATGGCATTGGCTAAACCGTGAGGAACGCCATACTTGCCTCCTAAGGAATGAGCTATCGCATGGACATAACCGACATAAGAAACCGTAAAGGCTAAGCCTGCCAGGTAGGCAGCTTGCAACATATTTGTTCTGGCTTGCAAGTTATCGCCATGACTATAGGCTTCATAGATGTTGGCGTAAATCAATTCAGTTGCCTCTAGAGCTCTCTTCTTTGTCTTTTTCGTAGCACTTCTTCCGATATAGGCTTCTACTGCATGAGTCAAGGCATCCATTCCTGTCGTTGAAGTGATGTGAGGCGGCAAGGAAACCGTTAAGTTCGGATCGAGTATCGCATATTGCGGTATTAAAACAAAGTCATTGATAGGATATTTAAAATGGGTCTTTTCATCGGTGATGACAGCGGCCAAAGTCGTCTCGCTGCCCGTACCTGCTGTCGTAGGGACAGCTACCAATAACGGCAATTTCTTCATCACCTTGAGGATACCCTTCATCTTGCGGATATCCTTATTTGGACGAGCGATGCTAGCACCAAGGCCCTTAGCACAATCGATAGCTGAACCCCCACCTAAACCGATGATGGCCTGACAGTCATTTTCTTCATACATCTCTCTGGCTTCCATGATATTAGCTATCGTCGGATTAGCAACAGTCTTATCGTAGATGACTACCTTGCCTATATTATCTTTCAGTGGCTGTACGAACTTTTCAACGATACCAGCCTTCACAAGACCGGCATCTGTTACCACAATGATGCTGTCAATACCTTCCCTGCGCAAAACATCGACCAATTCTAAAGAGCTTTTTAGTTTGACCGGCTCACGATAAGGCAAGATGGGGATAGCCCATTTAAACACTGTCTGGTATATTCTTGAACCTAATTCATAGATCGATTTCATCTTAACTGCCTCCACAAATAATTTATTTAATTTTAATTCCTGACTTCATTTATTGCAAACTTATAGCTACAATATAATTGAGGTAAGATATGCGAATAGGACAATCAATAGATATTCATAGACTAGACAAAGGAAATCATATCACTCTGGGCGGAGTTAAGATAGATTGTGACTTCTCCATGGTGGCTCACAGCGATGGTGATGCCTTATTGCACGCCATCAGCGAAAGTATCTTAGGTGCTTTGGCCCTGGGAGATTTAGGGCATCACTTTCCTGATACCGACCCAAAATATAAGGGCATTTCTTCAATGATACTTTTAAAAGAAGTGGCACAGCTGATGGAAGAAAGAAATTATGAAATAGGCAATATCGATTCACTCATCATCATTGAAAAGCTCAAGATGGCTCCCTATATCGAAATGATGAGGGAGAATATCAGTAAAGCTTGTAACTGTAAAATAGATCAAGTCAGTGTCAAGGCGACAAGAGGAGAAAAATTAGGATTTGTAGGCGAAAGCAAAGGAGTTGTAGCGACTGCTGTCGTATTGTTAAATGAAAAACAAACTATTTAGAAAATGCGAAGAATCAAAGGTATTCCGTGACCCTATCCATAGTTATATCCACGTTGAATACCAAATTATCTATGATCTGATTTCCTGCCCTAGTTTCCAACGTCTGAGAAGAATCAAACAATTAGGTGCTACATATATTGTTTACCCAACGGCTGAACACAGTCGCTTTTCACATTCTTTGGGAGTCTATGAAATAAGCAGAAGGATAGTCGAAGAAAACAAACATATCAAAGACGCTTTGAGTGAAGAAGAGATGTTATATGTCATGATAGCTGCTTTGCTTCACGATATAGGCCATGGACCATATTCGCATGTCTTTGAAAGGATCACCGAAATATCACACGAAAGAACAAGTTTTGAATTATTGCTTTCTGACGATAGCGATATCCATAAAATATTAGAAAATTATCAAAATGGTCTCAGTCGTATAATCGCTTCGATAATTGATCATAGCTATCCTAAGAAACTATGCTGGCAGCTCATATCGTCTCAACTAGATGCTGATAGAATGGATTACTTATTACGTGACGCCTACTTTACAGGTACTAAATATGGTGAATTCGATTTGGAGAGAATACTCAGGACCCTGAGGGTAAAAGATAAGTCTTTGGTCGTCAAGCAAAGTGGCATCTATGCAGTAGAAGATTATCTAATGGCTCGATTCCACATGTTCTGGCAAGTATATTATCATATTAATATACGTATCTATGAACAGATGTTCGTCGCCCTGATCGATCGCATCTTAGATCTTACAATCGACGATGACTACTATCTCAACGGTTTAAATAAACTAATCAGACCTGAACATATCGACCTGAAGTTATTTTTATCCTTTGATGATGGAAGCATCAATGAAATATTCAAGCGCTTGATCAAGCACCCTGACAAGACAATTCGTGACTTAGCCAGACGTCTTTTAGACAGAGACCTGTTCAAAGAATACGAAGACAGCGATGAAAATTATAAACTTTTAAAAGCCAAGATATTGGATC
>CALBGK010000182.1 GCA_937893115.1 uncultured Erysipelotrichaceae bacterium
AGACGATGTAAGCGTAGAAGCATACACCAATGACAGCTCAATCTTAAACCAAGAGATACTTTATTATAGTGATAAACCTATCCTTCAACATAAACTTTACTATGACCAAGAATTAGTTGCCGTAGTTGAAGATGTGGAATGGCTTAATAATGAGATCAATAAGATATATGAGACATCTTATGCTGAAGAATTCCCTAATACAAAGATGTCTTTAGGCCAAGACGTCTATATTGTCGATGAGTATGCCTACTATAAGACGGCTAATATCGATGAGGATATCTTAAATTATCTTGAAAATAATGATTTATTAGGTGTTGAGACAATAGCGATAGAATTTTCGACACGTGATGGTGTCTATGACATCATCTATATCGATGATATCAATAAGTTTTATGAAGCTAGAGATCGATTTCTATTAAACTTTGTATCTGAAGAAGCTTTGACTTCTTTTAGAAATAATGAAGAAGTTACAATGTCATCGACCTATGGTTCGATTGAAACTGGTATGCGCATTGCCGAGACTATCACATCAAAGAAGGTAGTAGCTAATGCCGATGAAATCTTTACTGATGTAAATGAGATTTATGAATTCTTATGTTATGGACGCAATACAGAAAGAATATATCATACTGTTCAAGAGGGCGAGACCTTACAAGGTGTAGGTTTTAACTACAGTAACCTTTCGCCTTTACAGATTATGATGCTTAATCCTGACAAGATATATAATGTCGACCAAGTCTTAGAGCCAGGCATGGTTTTAAATGTAACTTACTTTGATTCACCTATTACTGTCTATGTGACTAAAGAGCGTCTGGCTCAAGAAGAAATCTTGCCAGAAGCTCCATTATATGTCGAAGACCCTGATATGTATGTCGATGAGACCAAGCTTATCTCCATGGAACAAAATGGTTCTCGAAATGTGTTGTATGAAGAAGTATGGGTCAACGGTGTCTTACAAGGTGCTAATATTCGTTCAGTCAATGTGACCCTAGAACCTATTCAAGGCGTTATTGCGGTTGGTACTATGGCTATACCTAATGTCGGTACAGGTAACTTTATGTGGCCAGTTGATAACCCACGCAAGACTTGTTTATGGGGCTGTTATATCGGGCATCAGGCATTAGATATCGAAAGTATGTATGATCGTTGGGGCAATGTTTATGCAGCCGATAATGGCACGGTTGTCGATGTATCTTTTGATTCAATTGGCGGTAATCATATCACTATCGACCACAATAATGGCTATATGACCTATTATGGACACTTATCCACCACTGCTTATCCTGAGGTAGGTGAGACGGTTAGAAGAGGCCAGATAATTGGTTCTATTGGTGATACAGGTGTCGCGACAGGGCCGCATGTTCACTATGCCATGTACTATAATGGTGTCCTCATAGACCCTTGTAGTGTCTTAAATTGCGCTGTCATACCGTGATGGGAGTAAAATATGTCGAAGAAACTATTTATCATCTTATTAGCAATCTTATTTATATGGAATATCATTCTGAGTGTGGAATTATATAATCAGTCTTCTAAACCTAGCGGTGATATGACGGTTATCAATAATACCGTTGAAGGTTTTTCGACCGATTTGACCGAGGTCTTTAATGAAGTAAAGCCTTCTATTGTCACAGTTGATAATAACGGTATTCTCTCAAGTGGTTTTATCTATGCAAGTGATGTGACTACATATATTATTACTGCTAATCATGGCATCAATAATGTCGATAATATCTATGTAATCTTTGATAATGGCATTAGATATAAGGCTAATTATATCGGTGGGGACGAAAAGAGCGATATTGCCGTACTCGGTTTAGAATTGAGCTTTGATGTAAATCCTTTGAATCTAGGCGATGCTTCTTATCTATCTGAAGGTGAATTTCTCATTTCTTTTGGCACAGCTGGTGCCATTGAATATAAGGCTACCGCTTCATTAGCTTTGCTCAATGACAATGAATGTGTCGTTGAGCGTACAATACGCAATGATGAAGGTTACAGTCGCTACTATCAAACCATTGTGCAACTAACATCGACCATTAATCCAGGTATTAGCGGCGGTCCTGTTGTCAATATGGCTGGAGATGTCGTGGCTGTCAATCTCATGAGTGATGAAGAAGCTAGTGGCGTCTTATTAGCTATGAGCATCAATGAAGTAAAATTAGTTGCAGATAGTATCATCAATAAAAGTCAGGTTACTAAACAAGAATTCGGCATTAAAGGTAGCAGTATCAATGAATTAGAGAATTATGAAAAATCAGCTCTAGGTATCAGTTTAGATATCATCGAAGGCTATTATGTTGAAGATATCATCGATGAAAGCTTCGCCAGTGAGATAGGTCTTATGCCTGGAGACATCATTACGATGATTAATGAATATGTGATAGCTGATTACACTGACATCATGGAAGTACAATATCAAACAATTGAAAACTATAACTTTACTGTGATTAGAGCTAATGAGACTATAAATTTAACTGGTGCCAACAATGATTAAGATAGTAGCTGTCGGCAAGATAAAAAGTAATTCTTTAAATGCTTTGATCAATGGTTATTTAAAGAAGATAAGTGCTTATCATAAAATAGAATTAATCGAAGTAAAAGATGAAGCCATTGTCGCCAATGATAGTAATGAAACTATATTAGATAAAGAGGCCACTAGAGTCTTAAAACAAATAAAAGATGATGAATATGTCATCGTCCTAGACTTACATGGTGAGATGATAAGCTCAGAAGAATTGGCAAACAAGATGGATAAGCTCTTTGCCTCATATAGCAAAATAACCTTTGTGATAGGGGGATCACTAGGTTTAGGCAAAGATATCATTAAGCGCAGCAACTATCGTTTGAAGCTATCACCCATGACTTTTTTGCATAGTATGACTAGACTTATTATTTTAGAACAGATATATCGAAGCTTTAAAATAAATAATCATGAAACATATCACAAGTGATAGCTGTAATCGTTTTCAATATTTATTGAATTATAGGCCTTAATGTATTAGAATAAGAATTGAGATTAGGAGGATATATTATTTATGGTAGAACTAAAGGTTGTAGTAATCGACCCCGTTGGACTACATGCTCGTCCTGCAACTGTAGCTGTTAATGCAGCAAGCAAGTTTAAAAGCGATGTGAAAGTAACATACAAAGATAGAACGGTTAATATGAAATCTATCATGGGTGTGATGTCATTAGGTATTCCTACGCAGTCAGAAATCGTTATTACTTGCGATGGCGAAGATGAAGAAGTAGCTGTTCACACGATCGAAGAAATCTTAAAAACACAAAAAGTTATTGCATAATATTAGTATAGTAAAAGATTAAGGGAGGTTGTGTCTCCCTTTTATTTATTGAAGGAGCAATATGACATACTTAGATAATTTAAATTATTGGAAGAATCATCCCAATCTGGATGAAGAGTTGAGAAGAGAATTAATTACTCTAGATGATAAACAGCTAGAGGATGCCTTTTATACTGATGTGAAATTCCAGACAGCTGGTATGAGAGGGCTCATGGGGGTGGGTACCAATCGTATCAATATTCATACTATTCGTAAAGCCACGATGGGTTTTATCAGCTACTTAAAGATCATAAGTGATCATCCTTCAGTAGCCATATCATATGATAATCGTAAAGATTCAAGGAAGTTTGCCTATGATTGTGCCGCATTATTAGCTAGTCATAATATTAAATCATATGTTGCATCTTCGCTTAGACCCACACCTGAACTATCATTCATGGTACGTTATTACGGTTGTGATGGCGGAATTATGATCACGGCCAGTCATAATCCTAAAGAATATAATGGCTATAAATTATATGATGCCAATGGTTGTCAATTAATTCCTGAACTAGCTGCTAAGGTGATTGATGAAATCGATAAGATAGCCGATCCTCTATCGATTGTTCCTGATAATATCGATGAGTCTTTAATCAATGAAGTAGATGATGAGGTAGATGAGGCCTATTATGAAAAGGTACTATCGATAAGATTACATAAGGATGTAAATAAAGACTTTGCGATTGCTTTTTCACCTGAACATGGCGCTAGCCATAAACCAGTTGTCGATTGTTTAAAATTGGCTGGCTACAAGGTGGAAAAAGTAGAATCACAATGCATCCCTGATCCTGCTTTCTCTAATACTAAGACACCTAATCCTGAAGAGGCTGGCGCTTATGAAGAAGTGCTCAAACTAGCTAGAGAAAAGAAAGCAGAATTGATATTAGTTTGTGACCCTGATGGCGATAGAATGGGTGTAGGTATCTTAGACCATGATGACTATATCATCTTTAATGGCAATCAAACTGGCGCTTTACTATTAGAATATATCCTTCATTCACATAAAGAATTAGGCATTAAGGTTGATTCACCTGTCATGTTTAATACGATAGTTACTAGTGATATTGGTGAAGCCGTCGCTTCATATTATGGTGTAGAGACCGAAAAGACCTTAACTGGATTCAAATATATCGGTGATAAAGTTGCGAAATATGAGAAGAATCATGAAAAGACTTATGTCTTTGGCTATGAAGAATCTTACGGTTCATTGATTTCACCATTTGTGCGTGATAAGGACGCCACCCAAGCTTGTCTAATGTTGAGCGAAGCTTGCGCCTACTATCGCGAAAAGGGCAAGACATTAAAAGATGTTCTTGATGAGATATATGCAAGACTTGGAACTTACCAAGATTCTCAATTATCTATCAGCCTCCCTGGTCAAGATGGTGCTATGCGCTTAAAAGAAATCATGTCTGAGACTAGGGCCAATCCAATTAAAGAAATAGATGGTAATCCTCTTGTGAAATGGGAAGATTACTTAGAGAGAAAGACATATGTCGGTAGTGAGGTTAAGCCACTAGAGGGCTTTGACAAGGCTGATGTGCTCAAATATTATTTCGCTGATGGTTCTTTCATTGCCATTCGTCCAAGCGGCACTGAACCTAAGTGTAAAGTATACTTCTCTATCAAAGATGAAAGTGCAGAAAAAGCTAATGAAAAGATGGAGAGATATAAAGCGTATATGGGTGAGCTTTTAAGATGATAGATGATATAAAAGACTATGCCAAGGTTAATAGAGTTCCCATCATTAAAGATGGTGGGCTAGAATTTCTATTACAGAAGATAGAAGAATATGATGCCAAAAATATCTTAGAGCTAGGGACGGCAATCGCTTATTCGGCCATCAATATGGCAAGGCTAAGTAAGGACATCCAAATCGATACGATTGAAAGAGATGAAAAATTATATCATGAAGCTTTGATCAATATTGAAAAGGAAGGTCTTAGTGAACAAATACATCCCTATTTTATGGACATCAAAGATTTTAAGACAGATAAGATTTACGACTTGATCTTTGTCGATGCAGCTAAGGGCCAATACTACAATTATCTTGAGCAGTTTTATAATAATTTAAAAACTGGTGGTGCCTACTTTTTTGACAATTTGGTATTTCACGATATGATATATGATGTCGATAGTATCAAGAATAGAAATACGCGACAACTGGTTAAAAAAATACTTAAATTTCGCCATATTGTACAAGATGACACTCGTTTTGATATAATATTAAGAGATGATATCGGAGACGGAGTCTGCGTATTAATAAAAAAGGAGATTAAAAATGAAGGTTAAAAATTTAGTTTTATTTGGTTTTATCCTTTCAGCCATTTCATATCTGTCTAAACAGATTGAAGAAGAAAATGACGATGAACAGAAATTCTTTTCGGAATTAGAGGATATCGACTTGCAACAAGTCAAAGATGAACTTGGTTCTAAGTTAGAAAAGGCCATCGTAGAATTTGGTGATGTAGTTGGTTCTATTGCCAAGATTGGTAGTGATGCCTTTGACAAGTTTTTAAACGATGCCAGTGAAGATTTAGAGAAAGAAGAATATGTCGAGAAACTTAAAGAAGCTATCGCTTTTAAGGAAGAAAAAGATAATGTCGAAAATGATGCTTTAGAAGTATCTAGTACTACTTTTGACGACTTATTGAATGTCATCGAAGAAGCAGTAGCTGATGAAGTCGAAGAAGTTCAAGAAGAAGATAAAGCTGAGGAAGTTCAAGAAGAAGCGGCAGAAGAAGAGCCGAGTGAAGAAGAATCATTATGGCATAATGCTAGCTTTAACTATGATGACTTAATCCAAGATTTAAAAGATACTTTAAATTCTTTTGATTTGGGTGAAGATGAAACTAAAGAAGAAGTAGTCGAAGAACCTGAACCTATAGTAGAAGAAGAAGTTGAGACAGAAGATATCTCAGAAGAAGCTAATGATGTATACAATATTGTTAAGGAAGCTGCTTCTAAACCAAATGAAGAAAAAGAGATTGAAGACCTCTTTGAAGACTTGTTAGTGGATACAAAAGTTAAGGCTCAAAAAGAAGTGGATAAAGATGAAATTGATGCCATCTTCCAAGAGATACTAGACCAAGAAAATGGTGAAGAAGAAAAAGAAGCAGAAGCAGAAGCTGAAACTGAAGAAGTTCAAGATGAAGAGGACTACCTTCAAGATTTAATCGATGATATGCAAGAAGAAATCGAAGCTGAACAAGAAGAGGAAGCTAAACCAGATATCTATGATCAAATCAATGAATTATACCCATATCTGACCAAGAACTTTGTTCGCTCAGTATATGATTTAAAACAGACCATAGCTGATGAATATCCATATGATAAAGATGTCATCGTCTTACACCGTGTATCTTTCAATAATCTAGAAGATCTCCAGCAATTCGTCGAAATAGTTACTAATCACAACTATGGTGTCAATGTCGATGAAAAGAAGATGATAGTAGACTTATTCAAGTTATATCGCAACAGTGATGGTAAGATATTGACTAATATCTTTGAAATCGCTAATCAAGCCAGATTATTGCATGGCGAATATGAGGGTTACCGCGTAGAAGTAGAAGAGTAGTTTATGGACGAAAATAATAAGAAAGATTCTTTTGATATTCCATCCTTTGTCAATAAAAAGGGACAATATGTAACTGAAGAAGACAATGATATCGATATGTCAGTATTTCAGTTAGATGAGGATGAACAAGAAGAGCTCAGAAATACTAAAAGGCCTAAAAGAGAAAGAAATAATGCGCCTATCATCATTCTGGCTGTCATCGCTATTTTAGTTGCAGCTAGTGGTATAGCCTTTGGAGTTCATATCTATAATGCTAAACAAGAGGAACAATTGCGTTTAGAAGAAGAAAAGAAAAAGGAAGAGGAAGCTCAAAAGGCCGCTGAGGAACAAAAACGTAAAGAAGAAGAGGAAGCTGCAGCTTTAGAAGCGGAAAGACAAAAAAATCTTGGAAATTATATGGTTCAAGTAAATGTCCGCTTGAGAACGCAAGCTACTACCGACAGCGATATAGTCGACTATGATTCTTTACCTGATAGCTTAAAGGAGCAGATTAGCGAATCGATGTTACCAGAAGGCATAGTAGTAGAAGTACTAGAATATGTCGATGACACTTCTAAGAATATGAAGTGGGGAAGAATTGCTGACAATGTCTGGTTCTGTATCCAAAATGGTGAAGATGTCTACGCTGTAAAAGAGAATTAAACTTGTAAGGTTCTAGGAAACTAGAGCCTTTTATTTTGGCTATAATTGTTTAAATTTTACTAGGCTGAGAGGTCCTAGTTTTTATTAACTTTAAACAGATGTTTAAAAGAATGAAAAATATGCGATAAAAAGTATATTTTTTCATAAAAATCTATTGCATTTTATGTAAGCTTTAATATAATAGAACTTGGTTTAATATAATTGACTAAAATGTTTAGTTATACTAAACAAAGGGGGGTGATTGTTTGGATATAGGTAAGAGAATAAAATCTTTGCGCATTAAAAATGGTCTGACACTAGAAGAATTAGCATCTAGATGTGAATTGACCAAGGGATTTTTATCACAGCTCGAGCGTAATCTGACATCACCGAGTATAACGACATTAGAAGATATCACAGAAGTATTAGGAGTCTCATTAGAGACCTTCTTCAAAGAAGAGAGCAAGACACAGATAATATTTAATTCTAATGACTACTTCGTCGATGAAAGCGAAAATGCGACGATAACCTGGATTGTCCCCAATGCCCAAAAAAATGCGATGGAGCCAATGTTATTGAAGTTGGCTGAAAATGGCAGCTCTCATGAGGTGAAGCCCCATGAAGGTGAAGAAGTGGGATATATATTAAAAGGAAGAGTTGTGCTCAAGGATTTGACTAATAAACGCGATTATGTCGTTAAAAAAGGCGAGACCTTCTATATGAAGGGTGACTTCCGCCATATCATTGTGAATGAGAGCAGTAGTGAAGCACAGCTTTTGTGGATTTGTACGCCACCGATATTTTAAGGAGGAAGGATGAAAAAATTAATTGAGTTTCGTAATATTGTCAAAGAATTTGACGGCAATATTGTACTAAAGGGTATTGATCTAGATATCAATGAGAATGAATTTGTTACTCTATTAGGGCCATCTGGTTGTGGCAAGACGACGCTACTTAGAATACTTGGCGGTTTCTTGGAACAAGATGAAGGAGAAGTAATCTTTGATGGTAAGGAAATATCTAAGGTTCCTGCTTATAAAAGGCCAATTAATACTGTCTTTCAAAAGTACGCTCTATTTCCTCATCTAAACGTTTATGAAAATGTCGCTTTTGGTTTAAAGATTAAGAAGATGTCTAAAGACTTAATCAAACCAAAGGTAGAGAGAATGTTACAACTAGCAGGTCTTGATGGCTTTGAAAATCGCGATGTAACTTTATTATCAGGTGGTCAACAACAGCGTGTAGCCATCGCTAGAGCTCTAGTCAATGAGCCAGATGTGCTCTTGCTAGATGAACCACTAGCCGCTCTAGATCATAAGCTTCGCAAAGAGATGCAACATGAATTAAAACGAATTCAAGAAGAAGTAGGTATCACTTTCATCTTTGTCACTCATGACCAAGAAGAAGCTTTGACAATGTCTGATAAGATCGTGGTTATGCGCAATGGTAATATCGAACAAGTTGGTACACCTACAGAAATCTATAATGAACCAGTCAATGAATATGTCGCTAATTTCATTGGTGAATCTAATATTCTTGATGGTGTGATGAAACAAGACTATCTAGTTAGCTTTGATGATAAAGATTATGAATGTGTCGACTTTGGCTTTAGAAGCAATGAGCGTGTCGATGTGGTCATCAGACCTGAAGATATCGATATCAAGCCAAAAGGTCAAGGTAAGCTAAATGGTCAAGTAATCTCTGTGCTCTTTAAAGGTGTGCATTATGAAGTTGTAGTAGAAACTAAAAAAGGTGCTTCTAAGACCATAACGCTTCATGTATTGAAAGACCGCGATGTCTTTAATGCCGAAAAGAATGAGAAGATGCATGCCACTGACTTCACGATGGATATTGAAGACGTTGAAGAGATAACTGATGAAGAAATCATCAAGAGAGCTAATGCCCAGGCTTGGGACAGTGAAACTAATGAAGATATTTCTATTACGAGTCTAGAATATAATATCGAGGCTAAGCCAGGTGCTTATCCAGTAATATTTAAGACACATAATGGAACATTTATCACCGCTAATGTCAATGTCGTTGAACCTAAGATTAATAAGGATATGGGTTCTAAGATTGGTATTCAAGCCTTTGATGTTTATAAGTCTGTCGATGAAATTAGAGAGTCTATGGCTATTTCATTTGACCTTAAGACATGGGCTGATGCCTATGCTTGGTACTTAGATAGTGAAGATGAAGTTGAGATCGATGACGTGCGTTTTGACTTTGACCCTAATGAAATCGAAGAGGGTGATTATCCAGTTACTTTCCTAACGATGGGTCGTGAATATAAGATTCATACTACGGAGAAACAAGAAGAGGGAAGTATCGTATCTATCGACTTCGACCCATGCGATATACATGTCATGTCTAAGATGGTGCAAGGATAATGAAGAGCTTCCGTCGTCTGGTATACCCATATATGGTATGGGCTGGTATCTTTATCGTGATACCAATGTTACTGATCATCTTATATGCCTTCACTAAGGAAGGTAATTCGACCTTGACCCTCAATTTTACCCTTGATAACTTTATTCGTTTCTTTCAGGATGAAATCTTTATTCAAGTGTTGATTAGATCATTAATTCTGGCTGTCGTCACTACTGTCATCTGTATAATCATCGGTTATCCATGTGCTTATTTCATCGCTACATTAAAACCGAATAGCCAAGGTATCATGGTCTTGATGATAACCTTGCCAATGTGGATAAATATGCTGGTGAGGACATATGCATGGCGTGGTATCTTGTTGGAGACTGGTCTTCCTGAAGAGATCAAAGTATATATCGGCATGGTCTATAATTTCTTGCCATTCATGATATTACAAATATATACTTCTTTATCTAAAATGGATAAGAGTCTACTTGTCGCTGCCCAAGACTTGGGTTGTAACTCTCGCCAGGTCTTCACTAAGGTCATCTTACCTTTATCTATTCCTGGAGTTATTTCAGGTATTACATTAGTCTTCCTTCCAGCTGTATCTTCCTTCTTCATTCCGAAACTCTTGGGTGGAGGAAGCTATGTCTTAATAGGTAATCTAATCGAGAACTACTTTGTCACGACAGGAGACTGGAACTTCGGCAGTGCCATCTCTCTCATCATGACTGTAGTCATCTTAATCTCAATGTACTTTACAAGGAAGTTTGATTACGATAAGGAGGCTAGATAATGAAGAAATTTTTCTCTAAAGCATACCTTATTGCAATTTTGGCTTTCTTCTATTTGCCTATCTTATATGTTGTAGTATTCTCATTTAATGAATCGAAATCTCTGAGCAATTTTACAGGTTTTTCTTTCAGGTGGTATGAGCAGATGTTCGCCAATCGTACGATGATGGAATCGATATACTATACGGTTATCATCGCTGTCTTGGCTACCATCATTTCAACGATAGTTGGCACATTGGCTGCCATAGGTTTGAGCAAGTCTCGCCGCATTATTAAAGAGACGGTTATCCAAGTTAATAATTTGCCCATGCTAAATCCGGAAATTGTTACAGCTATTGGATTGATGTTATTTTTTACATCATTAAATATTCAGTTTGGCTTTATGACTTTACTATTAGCACACATCATCTTCTGTATCCCGTATGTGATGTTGTCTATTATGCCAAAACTTCGTCAACTCGATGATAATCTTGCCGAAGCTGCACTTGATTTAGGTTGCACACCATTTCAAGCCCTCGTCAAAGTCATCATTCCACAGATTATGCCCGGTATCGTATCTGGCGCTCTCATCGCCTTCACAATGTCATTTGATGATTTTGTGATCTCATACTTTGTTACTGGTCCAGGTATCAACAATATCTCGACATATGTTTATTCTTCGGTAAAAAGGATAAACCCTAGCGTTAATGCATTATCCACTATTATCGTAGTAGCTATCACCATAGTGCTTATAGTAGTTAATGTTATACCGCTTATAAAAGAAAGGAAAAGAAAAAATGAAACGAATTACTAGTTTATTATTAACTCTGTTGCTTCTTGCCGGATGTGGACAAACAAGCAATCAAAGCGAAGCCCTCGAGACTTACGGATGTGATGTATTAAATGTGTATAACTGGGGTGAATACATAGGTGAAAATGTCATTTCTAATTTTGAACAAAAATATGGTGTCAGAGTAAATTATTCCTTATTTGCCTCTAATGAAGAAATGTATACAAAGTTATTAGGTGGTTCACAATATGATGTGCTCATTCCTTCTGACTACATGATTGAAAAATTATTAGATGAAGATATGTTACAGCCTCTAGATAAGTCGATGATTACTAATATCGATAATCTCTATGAAGGTGTATTAAATAAATCATACGATCCAGATAACACATATTCTATCCCTTATTTCTGGGGCAATGTAGGTATCGTTTATGATAAAACTCTAGTTGACAGTGCTGATGTTGAAAGTCAGGGTTGGGAAGTATTACGTAATGAAAAATATAAGGGCATGATCTATATGTACGATTCTGAGCGTGATAGCTTCATGGTCGCTTTAAAAGCTTTAGGATATTCAATGAATACTGAAAATGAAGATGAATTAAATGAAGCTTATGAATGGTTATCTGAACTACATAACACTATGAATCCAGCTTATGTCACTGATGAAGCCATCGATGGATTAATCTATGGTGAAAAGGCTATGGGTGTAATGTATAGTGGTGATGCTGCTTATATCTTAAGCGAGAATGAGAATATGGCTTACTTTGTTCCTGAACAAGGTACAAATGTATGGAACGATGCCATGGTAATTCCAAGCAATGCCGGTTGTCCAAAACTAGCTAATGAATTCATTAATTTCGTTCTAGAATATGAACAATCATATGACAACAGCTCTTATGTCGGATATGCTTCTAGCAATGCTGAAGTATTAGAAGAGATGAGTTCAGAAGGTGGCGACTACTATGGTAACAATGCTTACTTCCCAGATTTGAGCAATCCATTAAACGAAGAGTTCCACAATAATGAATCAGTAAGAAAAATTATTTCTGAACTTTGGGTAAAAGTTAAGAATCAGTAATTTATTAATTTCAATCAGAAGAAACATTAAGCCCTAAATATTAGGGCTTTTTAAGTTGACCGGGGGGATTGATTATATAGTTATCTTATATAAAGGGGGAAAATATGAAAAAATTAATACTTTTTCTAGGCATTGCAATAATGATTTTAATTGTACCTATCAATGCTGAAGACAATACTGTGAGTTTTAAGGATTTTTTAGAAGATCTAACTGAAGACAGAATATCCGATGGTAAAGGATCTACGATAAAATGGGAGCCTAATGAATATGATACAAAAATTCAAAGAATTCAAAATTCAAATGCTCAATACCAAATATCTCTAGATGATAATAGTGATGACGTAATCATCAAAAATGCTACTTTCGAATATGTTCCAGCAGATATACCTAATCACAATGATGCGTGGAATACCGGATCTAATTCATATTCTGCTGAAGAAATCAGAAATGCAGAATTTCAATTGTTGAGCACTGGCAACGTAACGATAGAGAATTGCAAATTTGAAAAGGTAATCGTAAGCCCATATGGTAGCAATATCCGAGAAAATGATGAAAATAGAGAATTTATAGTTAAAAATAGTAGCTTTTCAAATGTTTATAATGCCTACGCATTAAAAGATATATATCCACATAGTGCATATATTGAAAATAATATCTTTAATAATTGTTCGGGTGGAATATATTTTGAAGGAGCTGTAAGTAGAGGTGAGATTGTTATCAAAAATAATAGTTTTAGTGATATGGATAAATATGCCATAGAAGGAAAGACTGATACCCGTGGTTTGATACAGTTTAGCAGCCAATGCAAGCTGAATGAAAGTACAAATATAGTCATAGAAGGCAATGAGATAAGAGGCAATTTGGTCAAAGCATCAAATAAAGATGAAAATAATTTGATGGTAATACGTCAGTTGTCGGACATGGCAGATGTAAACATAGATAATTGGAGCTTAGGTAATGCCTTTTCGGTAAAGATTGAAGGCGAAGGATTGAGATTGCCAACAATGAATAGTGGTGAAGGCAGTGGTGGATACTATGAATTTATTGGATGGGCAAGCGCAGATATTTATAACGGGCCTACAGATGTAACAGAAGCTGAAAAGTTTTTAATTGGTGGGGAAAGTATTGCAGAAAAAGGAAAATATTATTATGCAGTATGGAAATATACCAAAGAAGAAAAACCTGATAACGAAGATCATGCTACATGCGTGGGTGATAAAGATAAAAACTGTGACGGTGTAATAACTTGTGATGAAGAAATCGGTGAAGGTTGGACATGGAATAATGAGACAAAGGTTTGCGAGTATACAAAAGCAGGTAAATATACTGTTGTAAATACCTCAGCAAAGTAGAAATATCATTGACTTTAAGGCTTTAAATAAGCTAAAATAATAGTCGACCTTATCTTATTTATGTAGCCCCGGAAACTACAGGAAAGAGGTAAATATGCGTCAAACAACATTATTGAAACCAGCAGATGTAAAAAAAGAATGGTATATTGTTGATGCAAGTGGTATGACTTTAGGTCGTTTAGCTACAAAAGTAGCAACAGTTCTAAGAGGAAAACACAAACCAACATATACACCAAACGTCGACTGCGGTGATTATGTGATCATCGTCAATGCATCACAAATTACATACAGTGGTGACCAAGAAGAAAAGAAATTCTACTATCAGCACTCTATGTATCCAGGTGGTTTAAGAACAAGAAGTATTGGTTTAATGAAGAGAGAATATCCAGTTGAATTGGTGGAAAAAGCAGTATTCGGTATGCTTCCACATAATAAACTTGGAGACCGTATGCGTACTCATTTATTTGTGTATGAAGGAAACGAACATCCACATCAAGCACAAAAACCTATGGAGCTTAAGTAAGGAGAGAAAAGATGGCTAAAAAGAAATCAAATGTAACTTATCTTGGTACTGGTAGACGTAAGTCTTCAGTAGCTCGTGTATACTTAACTCCAGGTACTGGTAAAATCACTGTAGGTGATAAAACTCTCGAACAATACTTACCACAAGAAATTTTAAGAATGGTTGTAAAATCTCCACTTGTTCTTACAAACACTGAAGGTCAATACGATGTATACATCAATGTATACGGTGGCGGATTCACTGGCCAAGCTGGTGCTATGCGTCATGGTATCGCCCGTGCATTGCTAGAAGTTGGCGAAGACTATCGTCCTATTCTTAAACAAGCAGGTTTCTTGACACGTGATTCACGTAGCAAAGAACGTAAAAAATACGGTTTGCGCGGTGCAAGACGTGCTCCACAATTCTCAAAACGTTAATCAATTTTATCGTTAGAGATTTTAAAAGCCCCATTTTCGGGCTTTTTTGCTATTAAAAACCATACATAATTGAATATTGTATAAAAATCCTAGAGGCAAATTAATGCCTCCAGTTTTATTTTGGGACTGCAAACACAACACCTTTGTACCTTGATTTAATCCTAATGCATTAAATAGTAATGCAATTAAGTTGTTATCTCCATTCCAAGAATTAAGTTAAGTTTTAAATATGTTATCCATTCAAATACACAAGCTATACAAGAGAAAGTAAACTGTCTGCTAGATAATTCGAACTAAATGGATTCCGTGTAATTACGTATTTCTTTATTTATTTTTATTTTCGTAGTCCTCAAAATAAAAATCCTCCACTTTGGAGGATTATCTTTATATTCTGTTGTAAATATTATTTATTGCTTCAATATAGC
>CALBGK010000183.1 GCA_937893115.1 uncultured Erysipelotrichaceae bacterium
GTGTTGTAGTTGCCTTTGTTGCCATCTTTTATACCTTTATCTATGACAATCTAGATACCTTCGTCAATCAACAGATGTATAACTATTTACATCGCGCCCAATTTGATTACTTACAGGGCTATGGTGATGAAAATGTCGTCTATTTAATCTATTCTAATCATCTAGGTATCTATTTGAGTGATTTATCAGCTTCGGGCATTGAAGAAGAGATTCAATACAGAAATATAATCGCAATAATGAATACTCAGAAAATGGCGAATATTCTTTAGTCGCTATTATTCGTAATTCATATCGCGCTGAGTTTAAAACAGCTCTAGTCAGTGGTGTAGTTAATGTCATGATTATTATCTTGATGATATTATTTTTAATCTTTACCTTATGGGTAGTATCTTTGATTGTACCTTTAAATATCATTAAGAATTATCTTACGCGTCTAAAAAGAGGAGAAAAGTTGACTTTGCACATTAATCGTCGTGATGAGATAGGCGAAGTGGCCGAAGCTCTAGTGGATATGAAAAGAGAATTGGACCGTCAAGATGCGATTAGGCAAGAGATGATACAGAATATCTCTCATGACTTAAAGACACCGATAGCGACTATTAAATCATATTCTGAAAGTATTAAAGACGGTGTCTATCCATATGATAATTTAGAAAAGAGTGTCGATGTCATCATTGAACATGCTGATAGACTAGAAAAAAAGGTATATAGTCTCATCACTTATAATAAGATGAATTATTTGATGGATAATGCACCTGAGGGTGAGACCTTATCAATGATTTCTGTCATTCAAAAAGCTATCTTGGCTTGTAAAGTTTTAAGAAACGAAATAAGAATTGAGACAGATTTGACTGATGTAAGTTTCCATGGTGATGAAGAGCCATGGCGCATCGTGGTGGAAAATCTTTTAGACAACGCTTTGCGCTATGCCAAAAGCGTGGTATATATCACTTTAAAAGAAGATTTATTAGAGATATATAATGATGGTGATTTAATTCCTGATGAATATATCGATAAGTTATTTAAACCTTATGAAAAGGGTAATAAGGGTAATTTTGGTTTAGGCTTGTCAATCGTCAAGAGAGTATGTGATACTTATGGTTATTTGGTATCGGGTGAAAATATGGATGATGGTGTCATCTTTAGAATCATTAAGGCTCAGAGCTATCGCAAAGTGATTGAAAAAACAAATCTAAAATAAGATATAATTAACACATGAGTTATGAAATAATTGATGGAATAAAAATATATTTTGAAAAAAAAGGAAGTAAGGGCAAAGATGTAATTCTCTTACACGGATGGGGTCAAAATACCATCATGATGGATTATATAGCTGAATTTCTCAAAGAAAACTTTGTCGTCTACAATATTGACTTTCCGGGATTTGGTAAGAGTGAAGAGCCTAAAACTGCTTATTCGGTTGAAGACTACAGTGAATTTCTGCGCCATTTTGTAGAGAGAGAAGGGATAGAAAATCCCATCCTTATCGGTCATTCTTTTGGTTGTCGCGTCGCTTTGCGCTATGCTTATAAATATGATGTAAGGCGCATGGTTTTAACTGGAGCAGCTGGCGTACGTGACAAAAGAGGATTCAAATATTACTTTAAGACCTATTCTTATAAATTAGGTAAGAAGCTTTTATCTTTGCCATTTCTAAAAGCTTATAAAGAAAAACTACAGAATAAAGTTGGCAGCGAAGATTATCGCAATGCCTCCGGTATCATGAGAACGACTTTAGTCAAGGTTGTCAATGATGACATCTCACCTATCTTAAAAGATATTAAAGCAGAAACTTTATTGGTATTTGGCGAAAAAGATGAGGCTACTCCTGTCTTTAAGGGAGAATATATGGCAAAACAGATGCCTGATGCGACTTTGGTTATCTTTGAGGGCGATGATCACTATGCCTATTTTCATCAAGCAGATCGCTTTAATCGGGTCTTAGATGCCTTCTTGAGGAGAGATTATGATTAATTATTTTTGTATTTTTTCATTATTTGTATTATCGATACCATTCATTAAAAATGCCATGCATATGTTCCAACAAAACCGTTATGAATTCTATCGCTATACAAAATGGTTGTTCTCGTTAAAAAATATTTATTTTTCTAGTGCTTTAATCTACGCATTCTTACTGTTAGATCTGAGTTTTATAAACGATGCTTACTTGACTTTGTTTGTGGCGATATCGAATATTATCTTTAGTTTATATTTAATATATAAAGATTGCCATCGCGTTTACATCAAACCGCTTGTCTACACCACTAGGGTTAAAAGGACATTGCTTGTCTTTTTGTTTATTGATTTAATTTTGATCAATCTTTTCTATTATTATTTGCCATTTACTATCAACGGTATCATTGCCATCTATTTTCCGTATTTGCTCATCTATCTGGTCGCTTTAATTATGATGCCTGTAGAGAAGGCAGTTAAAAATCATTATATCAATGAAGCGAGATCAATATTAGATAAGATGGATGACTTAAAGATTATCGGTATCACTGGCAGTTTTGGTAAGACATCGGTCAAAAATATCGTTCATGATATCTTGGATGAATCATTCTATACCTTGATGACACCTGCG
>CALBGK010000184.1 GCA_937893115.1 uncultured Erysipelotrichaceae bacterium
CCCCTAGCCGCCACTTTAATGCTGGTATAGCTGAAGGCAATATGATGGGCATGGCAGCAGGTCTAGCTGCTAGTGGCAAGACAGTATTCGCTTCAAGTTTTGCGATCTTTGCCTGCGGAAGAGCCTTTGAAATCATCCGTAATTCGATTTGTTATCCAAAGTTAAATGTCAAAGTATGTGCTACTCATGCGGGTTTAAGTGTTGGTGAAGACGGTGCATCACATCAAGCCATCGAAGATATAGCCATCATGCGTGCCATTCCTAATATGCAAGTATATGTGCCATGCGACGCTACTGAAACTGAAGCTATCATTGAACATGTAGCTAAGATTGATGGACCATGTTATGTGAGAATGGGAAGAGGCAAGGTTGAAGATGTCTATCCTAAGGGCCATGAATTTAAGATTGGTAAAGTTGATATTCTTAAAGAAGGTAAAGACATCTGTCTATTTGCTACTGGCCTAATGGTTCAAGAAGCTTTAAAGGCTAGCGAAGAATTAAAAGAAAGAGGAATAGATGTTACTGTAGTCAATGTTTCTAGCATCAAACCTATTGATAAAGAAGGTATCATTGAAATGTGCAAGAGACATGAAACATGTTATGCCTTAGAGGAACACAATATTATTGGTGGTCTATATAGTGCTATCAGCGAAACTATTGCCCCATATAATCTATGTAAACTATATCCAATTGGTGTAAATGATACCTTTGGTGAAAGTGGTAAAGCTAAAGATGTCTTGAAGAAATATGGTCTTACTGCTGAAAATGTTGTCAAAGTAGTAACAGAGAATAGGTAGATATGGCATTAAAAGAAATTGATATTAGTACATTAAATTTTAATCCCTTTACTTTAATTGATGATTCTTGGTTTCTCATTACAGCCGGTAATGAAAAAGCCTATAATACCATGACGGCATCATGGGGTCATATGGGTAATATCTGGGGCAAAAAGCGTTATACTTTCAATGCCTATGTAAGACCGCAGAGATATACTAAAAAGTTTATGGACAGCAATGAATTCTATACTATCTGTTTCTTTGATAAGAAGTATCAAAAAGACCTAGCCTATCTTGGTAGTCATAGTGGTAAAGATGAAGACAAAGTTAAAAAGACTTATTTAAGTCCTATTCATACTGAGGATTATACTTACTTCAAAGAAGCAAAATATGTCTTTATCTGCAAGAAGATATATCAAGCTCCTATCAAAGAAGAATATTTCAAAGATGAAAAAGTATTAGAAGAAGCTTATCCTCTAAGAGACTTCCATGATATGTATGTGGGAGAAATAATTAAAGTATTAGCTGATGAATAAAAAATAGACAAATCTGATCATTGATTGGATTTGTCTTTTATTTTGGTGAAAGAATATTAACAGAAGTATGATTGTTGGCATATAAACTAGGATATGACTATAGGTATAGGTTGATGCTATAATGAAATTAGTAGGAAATCCATCAAATAATAATATTTAAAATGACTGGGAGGGTCACATATGAAAAGAATCATTATTTTAGTTTTAGCTTTTATCTTTTTATGGGGATGCACAAGTGAAAATGTAAGTGAGGAAGAGATAATCTATTATGATGCCTATGCAGATATAGATGATGATGAGATTCTAGTAATTGAATATTCACCAGAGATGGCAGGAGATATAACTGACCCAGAATATCTGAAAGAAAAAAGTTCTGATATAGCTTTGGTAACTATAACTTCTATTGATGGAGGGAGTAATCATAATGAGAGCACTAATACTAATGATTTCGCTTATACCTATGGGAAATTAGAAGTACTAGAAGTTTATAAAGGTGATATCAAAGCTAATGATGAATTAAATTATGTCAGAACAGGTGGCATTATCGATTTTGATACTTACTATAATTCTTTAGATGAGGAAGAAAAGGATAAAACATTATTAGAAACCCAAAAGGCATATGTCTATGAAAAATTTTATGGTGATATTGATATCGAAGTGGGTAAGACATATTTAGCCTATTTGAATAGTCCTGATAAAGGAGAATATCCTAAAGAAGATGCTTGTTTCATCAGTCATTTTCAAGGTGGTTTAAGAGCAGTTGATGATAGTAATGGTGTACATGTGCTAAATAATATCACTGGCAAGTGGGAAGCAATTGAAGAAATAATCAAATAGAAGGAGACCTTGTATGAAAAGAAAGAAACTTATTTCGATAGTCTTGATATTATTTATTATTGTCATTAGTCTCAGCTCTTGTAGTGGTAATACTGA
>CALBGK010000185.1 GCA_937893115.1 uncultured Erysipelotrichaceae bacterium
GAGAAATATTAGTCTAGAGATATGTTGTGGTGG
This sequence comes from uncultured Erysipelotrichaceae bacterium, assembly GCA_937893115.1. Lineage (GTDB taxonomy): Bacteria > Bacillota_I > Bacilli_A > Erysipelotrichales > Erysipelotrichaceae > CALUZH01. The sequence goes on from CALBGK010000185.1 coordinate 34, forward strand.
CATTGAGGATGTCAATAGTGTCGCTGATTTGGCTATTGATTGCATAGAGCTTAATAGCGCTTTAGAATTAGGTGGTTTAAGTCCTAGTATAAGTAGCTTAAAGTTAGCCAGAAATCTATATACTGGCAAGTTAGTGACTATGGTAAGGTCTATGCCAGGTGGCTTTAATTATAGTGAAAATGAGCTAGCTACGATGTATAGAGATGCCGAAGCATTTTTAGAAAATGGCAGTGATGGCATAGTCTTTGGCTTTCTTGATGAAAATGGATATATCGATATAGATGTCCTTAAAGACTTTGTCGCATTAGCGAAGAAATATCATAAGGAATTCATCTTTCATAAAGCTTTTGACTATGTAATTAATCAAGAAAAAGTAATTCAAAAACTCGTAGATTTAAAAGTCGATAGAATATTGATGATGGGTAATAGTGACCTTGATACATGTGCCAAAAATATTAGACACTTAATCAATAATTATGGTAATAAAATTGAAATTCTTGCTGGCGGAGGATTAAGTGAAGACAATATAGCCAATTTTATAAATGTGAGTGGTGTGAAGATGGTTCATGGCACTTTTAAAGAGTCTAGATATGATGATATCAGTTCTAGTTCTCGCTATTATGTGAGCAGAACTAGAGTTGAAAAGGTGCTAGAACTAATAAAAAAGTAGCTGATAATAGCTACTCAGTTAATGCCCAATACGGTACGTCGAATCCCCGACGGATAATGACTGATTTTTGAAATTCGGTCTGATTTAAAAAATGAAGTATTTCTTCTTCTTCACTTCCATTGACACCAATTAAGACCTTAGTCTCTAAATCCTTAGTCAATATGTCAGCACAGACGATAATAGAATTAACTTCTTTTTTACCACTGCCGACAAAGCAGGAAATCAAATCTTCATTTTCATCATCCAAAGTTTTCAATAAGCCATAATCGCATGGGTACTGTAGATTTGGATACTTAGGGTGTAAGCTTCCTTTCTCTTGAGTTAACACAAAGTCACTAGAAAGGTACAATGTGTCTACCTTTTGCCAGAAAAGGGCATTATTTTCAAATTCACTCATTTTATACCTCAAAAAAATTGTAACATATTTTCATATTTATGTAAACTTTTTCGAAAATGAGCTAAATATTGTGT
>CALBGK010000186.1 GCA_937893115.1 uncultured Erysipelotrichaceae bacterium
GGTGTCGTTGAAACTGCCCGTCCACTAGCTGAAGACAAGATTGCTGAGTTAGAAAAAGCTTTGAGCAAGGACGGAGTGAAAGTTGAATTAAAAGCCAAGTTAAATACGACATTGATATCAGGATTTAGAATCATCTTTGATGATAAGATCATTGATACTAGTATGAAGAAGAAAATTAACCAAATGAACGAAATGTTATTAAGAAAGGATGTGAGCCTATGGAACTAAAGCCAGGTGAAATAAGCGCCTTAATTAAGGAACAAATTCGTCACTATGAAGATAAGCTTGTTTCTGACGATGTTGGTACAGTAGTTAAAGTCGGCGACGGTATCGCTACTGTTCAAGGACTTGAAAAAGCAATGTCATCAGAATTATTACTATTCCCAGGCGATGTCTATGGTATGGTATTAAACCTTGAAGAAGACAGTATCGGAGCTGTATTAATGGGTTCAGATACTAATATCAAAGAAGGCGATGAAGTTAGAAGAACTGGCCGTATCATAGAAGTACCTGTAGGCGATTGCATGATTGGTAGAGTTGTAAATGCTTTAGGTCAGGCAATCGATGGTGGTGAACCTATTAAGGCTGATAAATATCGTCCAGTTGAAAGAGTTGCTCCAGGTGTTATGACTAGAAAGTCAGTACATCAACCATTAATGACTGGTTTAAAGGCAATCGACTCAATGATTCCAGTAGGAAAAGGACAAAGAGAATTGATTATCGGTGATAGACAAACTGGTAAAACAGCTATCGCTATCGATACAATCCTCAATCAGAAAAATAAAAATGTGCTATGTATCTATGTAGCAATTGGACAGAAAGCAAGTACAGTAGCTCAAATCGTTGAAAAACTAAGAGTTAACGGCGCATTACAATATATCGCACCATATGCAGGATGTGCTATCGGTGAAGAATGGATGGAAAACGGTAAAGACGTATTAATCGTTTATGATGATTTGTCTAAGCACGCTGTTGCCTACCGTACTATGTCTCTACTTCTTAGAAGACCACCAGGAAGAGAAGCTTACCCAGGTGATGTATTCTACTTGCATTCAAGATTGTTAGAGAGAGCTGCTAAGCTTAATGATGAATTAGGTGGAGGTTCATTAACTGCTTTACCTATCATCGAAACTCAAGCTGGTGATATCTCTGCATATATTCCTACAAACGTAATTTCAATTACTGATGGACAGATCTTCTTGCAGACTGAACTGTTCAACAGTGGTATTCGTCCAGCTATCGATACTGGTCTATCAGTATCCAGAGTTGGTAGTGCTGCTCAGACTAAGGCAATGAAATCAGTTGCTGGTTCATTGAAGTTAGAGCTTGCACAATACAATGAAATGCTATCATTCGCTCAATTTGGTAGCGATCTAGACGCTGCAACAAAAGCGACTATTGAACACGGACAACGTTTAACTGAACTATTGAAACAGGCTCAATATTCACCACTTACAATGTCTGAACAAGTTCTTTCACTATTGAAACAGAAAAAGTACGTGATTTCGAAAGATTCATGCACACTTATTTCAAGAACAATCATTCAGCTATTATTTCTGAACTTGAAGAAAAAGGCATCATTTCTGACGAATTAAAAGAAAAGATGATGACTGCGATGAGTGATTGCTTAAATGAATACAAAGCAGTTTACGGAGCATAATTATGGCTCAGAATAAAGCTGCTTTGAAATCGCGCATCAAATCAGTTTCTGCAACAAAGAAAATCACGGGCGCAATGGAGTTGATAGCTAATGCTAAACTTCAAAAAGAAAGGAATATGTTACTTAAGAATAAGGAATATTCTAATGCGCTTCAGGATATGATGAGCGAGATTATTTCTGCTCATGAGAATATTAAGAATACCTATTTAGAAGAGAAAACTTCTCCTGTGAAGATTTACTTTGTTTTTTGTAGCGATTTAGGTTTATGTGGTGCTTACAATGCTAATGTAGCTAAATTAGTAAGCAACACCGTTAAAGAAGACGACTTATTATATGTCATCGGTAAAAAGGAATATAGCTGGTTTGTCAGAAATAACTTTCATGTCGTAAATGAGATGATTGGTACTGATGAAATTAAATATGATGGTTTAAAACGTCTTGTTGAAGAAGCGATGAAAAAATTTGTTAATAATGAAGCTTCATCTATTAATGTAATTTATACAAAGTTCATCAACAATATCTCTTTTGAACCATATGTAGACCAGATTTTACCTATTAACCGTGAAGAGGAAAAGAATGAAACTTATCGTGAGATAATTTTCGATCCAAAACCAGGACCAATTCTGGACTCTTTGATTCCAATGTCCGTTATTAACTCTATCTACTTCCGTTGGTTACAATCTAAAACTTCTGAACAGGGTTCTAGAAGATTCGCCATGGAAAATGCGACTGATAACGCTAATGAAATCGTTGATAAGCTTGTTCTTCAATATAACCAGGCTCGACAAGCAGCCATCACTCAAGAAATTACAGAAATCATCTCAGGTGCAGATGCATTGTAGAAAGGATGTTATATGAAAAATATAGGAAAAGTTGTTCAAGTTATCGGTCCGGTAGTAGATATTAGATTTGAAGATGGTCAACTTCCTAAACTATATAACGCAATTAAGATTGACAAAGGTAACAACGAATCATTAACTGTTGAAGTTGCTCAACATATCGGTGATGATGTTGCTCGTTGTATAAGTATGGGATCAACTGACGGTCTAGTTCGTAACATGGACTGTGAAGATACTGGTGCACCAATTTCTGTACCAGTTGGTGAAAAAATCCTAGGTAGAATGTTTAATGTCCTAGGTGATGAAATTGACGGTTTAGGTGCATTAGATAGCGATATCATGAGAATGCCTATCCATCGTACTGCTCCAACATTTGCTGAACAACAGACTAGTGCTGAAATCCTAGAAACAGGTATTAAGGTAATCGACTTACTATGTCCTTATGCTCGTGGTGGTAAGATTGGTCTGTTCGGTGGTGCCGGTGTTGGTAAAACCGTATTAATGCAAGAATTAATTCATAATATTGCAAAAGAACATGGTGGACGTTCAGTCGTTGCCGGTGTAGGCGAAAGAACTCGTGAAGGTAACGATATGTACCACGAAATGAAAGAATCAGGAGTTCTTGATAAGACTGTACTAGTTTATGGTCAGATGAATGAATCTCCTGGAGCTAGAATGAGAGTTGCTCTTACTGGCTTAACTATGGCTGAATACTTCAGAGATGTTGATAAACAGGATGTATTGTTGTTCATCGATAATATCTTCCGTTTCACTCAAGCTGGTTCAGAAGTATCTGCCCTACTTGGAAGAATGCCTAGTGCCGTTGGTTACCAACCTACACTAGCTACTGAAATGGGACAGTTACAAGAAAGAATCACCTCAACATCTACAGGTTCAATCACATCTGTACAGGCTATTTATGTGCCTGCCGATGACTTAACTGACCCTGCTCCAGCTACTACCTTCTCTCACCTTGATGCTAAGACAGTACTAGATCGTAGCATCGCTTCACTTGGTATCTACCCAGCTGTTGATCCACTAGAATCAACAAGCCGTATCTTAGATCCACTTGTTGTAGGTCAAGAGCACTATGATGTAGCTAGAGGCGTTCAGGAATTATTACAAAGATATAAAGAACTTCAGGATATCATTGCTATCTTAGGTATGGATGAATTGAGCGAAGAAGATAAAGTTGTTGTTGCAAGAGCAAGAAGAGTTAGAAACTTCTTGTCACAACCATTCAATGTCGCTGAACAATTCAATGGTGTACCTGGTAAATATGTACCATTAAGTGACACTGTAAGAAGCTTCAAAGCAATTCTTGAAGGTAAGTATGATCATCTTCCTGAACAAGCATTCATGTTTGTAGGTTCTATTGAAGAAGCTGAAGCAAAAGCGAAAGAGTTAGATCATGATTAAGTGTCATGTTGTCACTCCAACTGGAGTTTATAATGATTTAGAAACCGAAATCGTCAATGTAGGTACTATCGATGGCGCTCGCGGTATCTTGCCTAATCACATGGATATCGTTATGGCCCTAGATGTTTCTAAAATGTCATTAGTTAAAGATGGCAAACGTACTTACTACGCAATTGGCGGTGGAATGTTATACTTCAGTAAGAATGTTGCAACAATTTTAGTTGATTCAATTGAATCGCAAGAAGAAATCGATTTAAGAAGAGCTGAGGAAGCTAAAGAAAGAGCTTTAGCTAGAATCGCTAAGAAAGATCCTAATATCGATCTTCGCCGTGCTGAACTATCACTTAAAAAAGCAATGGTTCGTATTGATGTTAAACAAACAAATTAATTTCAATACATTATTGAGAAATATATAATCTCTTACAAGTAGAAAGTCGTCTGTAAAAGACGGCTTTTTACATTTAAATGTTGATTAGTTATTAACTTAAGGTCATTTTTGTAGAGAAAAAAGCTGGTATAAACTAAAAATATTATTTTGATGACAATTATGGCTTTAGAACAATAATAATTGTACAGAGAATATGTGATAATTGATATTATTCATATCTTTTTGTTAAGATAATTGAAATAATTATTAAAATTGTTAAGTATTGATTAAAACGTTTTTGAATTAATAATGATTATAGGGTGATCAAAATATGGAAAAGAAGAAACTGACTGAAATGACTTTAGAAGAATTATGGCATTTGTTCCCGATTAATTTGACAGAGCATCGACAATGCTGGCAAGAATGGTATCTAGAAGAAGAACAAATATTGGTAGAATCGTTGCCTATATTTGAGAGAATAAGCCACATCGGCAGTACCGCTGTTTCATCTATTTGGGCAAAACCCATAGTCGACATTCTTATTGAGATACCACAAGAAAGGAGTTTTTCTGAATATGAAAAGTCAATCATCAATAACGGTTATACCTGCATGTCAGAAAGTGATGATAGAATTTCCTTCAATAAGGGATATACAGAAAAAGGATTTTCTGAACAAGTTTTTCATCTGCATTTGCGCTATTCAGGAGACAATGACGAATTATATTTCAGAGATTATCTGATTGAGCATCCATCAGTGGCAAAAGATTATGAAAAATTAAAATTAGAACTCTGGAAAAAGTATGAATATAACCGGGAAGCATATACAGATGCAAAGTCGGATTTTATACATAAATATACAAAGATTGCAAGAGATAAATATAAAAATAAATATTAAAATATTAGCACTCTATACTTGACAGTGCTAAAGAAAGTGTTAGAATGAAGATGTGGTTAAGGAAAGCCACTGGGATATATATCGTATATCTAATATGTTCTAAGGAGGCGATGTTTATGCGTTATATTCCTCAATATTATAATCTGTTCGATGATGTATTTGATGCTTTTGATTCAAGCTTTAATTCTTCTAAGCCTTTGATGAGAACAGATATTAGTGAAAAAGATGGTAACTACTTACTAGAGATTGAATTACCAGGTTATCAAAAGGAAGATGTTAAAGTAGAATTAAAAAATGGCTATCTTTCAATTGATGCTCAGCGTAATTCTTCAAATGATGAAAAAGATGATAAAGGCCGTATTATCCGACAAGAGAGATATGCTGGCAGCATCCATAGAAGCTTCTATGTAGGCA
>CALBGK010000187.1 GCA_937893115.1 uncultured Erysipelotrichaceae bacterium
TCTATGAGATTAATAGCTTTTCTATCCTCTATCTTGATATCATAGCGTTTTTCTAAAATGTCAGGATAGTAGTTTTTTAAATATTCTAAACCAAAGATAGTAATAGCTTCTTTATCGAGAATGCGATCGCTGATTGATGCTAAAACAGCTAAGCGATAGGCAACATCTTGGTCTTCAAACTTCGGCCATAAGACGCCAGGAGTATCTAGCAATTCTAGGTCCTCATGAATTCTTATCCATTGTAGGCTCTTGGTGACTCCAGGTCTATTTTCCACCTTAGCTGTCTTCTTTTTCGTGATGGCATTGATGAGAGTTGACTTACCAACATTAGGTATACCACAAACTAAAGCCCTAAGCATCTTTTTACGAATACCTCTAGCCTTAGCTCTTTCTATTTTGGTCTTTAAGATTTCTTTAACCTCATTGACGATTTGATTGCTGGCATTCTTATCAAAACTATTGATGGCAATAGTCATAGTCTCTTCATTTAAGACCTTTAGCCACTTATCCGTCATCGTCTCATCACTTAAGTCTTTCTTAGTTAAGACAATGAGACGAGGTTTGCCCTGTCCCAAACTTTTGAGCAGAGGATTAGCGCTAGAAAAAGGCATGCGCGCATCACGCAATTCAATGATGATATCGACAAGTTTAAGCTGTTCCTGCATCTGGCGTTTAGCCTTTTCCATATGACCTGGATACCAGTTAATATTCACCGTTTGTTTCTGCATCTCTTTTTCCACACTTTCACCTCTTTTCTTATCTTAATATTTTATTTCATACCAATATGACTAAATGGCCATATGACAAATACATGACTAGAAACAAAGTCATCAAGACTAAATGTTCCATAGTAACGAGAATCCTTAGATACTTCTCTATTATCGCCTAAGACAAAATATTCATCATCTTTTAAAGTATAAGTAAAATCAGGGGTCAATGTATTTTCATCCAAAAAATCTTCTTCTACTGCCTCGCCATTGACATAGAGGACATTATCATAATATTCTATCGTCTCATTAGGTAAGCCGATAACCCTTTTCACTAAACGATTTTGACTCTTCTCACTATCGATTACGACAATATCAAAACGATTGATGCCCATATTCTTACTGATGACAAAGCTAAAACCAAAGTCGCCATTATTGAGATTTGGTTCCATCGAAGTACCTTCTACTTTGACTGATATCAAGATAAATTGCATTATGACAAATACAATAATCGCACTTATGATAATAGTTTCTAATACATCGATCACGATACTTTTGATGTCATTTTTCATAATATCTCCTTATAATAAAAGCCGCTTTCACGGCTTTTAACATTATTTACGAATTTCTTTAATACGAG
>CALBGK010000188.1 GCA_937893115.1 uncultured Erysipelotrichaceae bacterium
CCATCGCTATGCGTTGAATATCACGAACCTTTTCTTCGGTTAAATTGCCCATGCGATCAGCAATTTCTTCAGCTGATGGATCACGTCCTAACTCTTGCACAAGTTGACGTTGAACTCTGGTCATCTTGTTGATGGTCTCGACCATATGCACTGGAATTCTGATCGTTCTAGCTTGGTCAGCTATAGCTCTGGTGATAGCTTGTCTAATCCACCATGTCGCATAAGTAGAAAACTTAAATCCTTTGCGGTAATCAAACTTTTCAACAGCTTTGATCAAGCCCATATTACCCTCTTGAATCAAATCAAGAAACAACATGCCACGTCCTGTATATTTCTTAGCTATCGATACAACTAGACGCAAGTTAGCTGAAATCAACATCTTCTTAGCTTCTTGGTCGCCAGCTTCTACTCTTTTAGCTATCTCTATTTCTTCATCAGGTTTTAATAAGTCAACACGTCCTATCTCCTTGAGATACATCTTGACAGGGTCATTAATCTTAGAACTGCTATAAATCTTCATGTCATCAAGATTGTAATCTTGAGCATCATCGACATAGTCGCCATCACCAGCATCTTCATCGATGATATCTTCATCAACATCTTGACCTATATTCTCTTCATCAGCGAAAACTTCATTTTCATTAGCCCAATCAAAGAACATATCAGAGTCATTGTCATCAAAATCAAAATGATTTAAAGCTTCCCAGATATCTTTTTGGCTAATCTTGACATTTTCTTTCTTGAGTCGAAGGATTTCATTTTTTAAATCATCAAATGACTTAATATCCTTCATGTCAATTAGAGTCTGTTCTTTTTTAGTGCTCTTAGAAGTTTTTTTACTGGTCTTTTCACTTGTTTGTTTTCTTGGCATAGGTACCTCCCAATTCTTTAGTAATCTTTGCATATTCAGTTAAATATTCTTGAGCTTTCTCAGAATCAACTAAATCAATCTCTCTCATTTTTTCCTGTAACTTCGCAAGCTTCTTTAATTTGATTTCTTGTTTGACCTTGAGAATAGCGCCATTTAGAATATCTTCTGAATAAGTTGAAGGTAAATAATCAATCGTAGATAAATCTTCTATCAGGTCTTTAATCTTCTTGTCATCTGTCTCGTCATATATGCGACTTAGATTGCAGTCATCATATTTGCGATATGACTCTATTATCAGGATAGCTAATGCTTCATTGCTGTCCGACAACATGCAGCCCAAATCCTTTTGATAAATCTGCACTGCTCTTTTCGAGATAGCCATTTCACTCAAAATAGTATATTCTGCCTTAGTAAGTCCGTCCATACTATATGATGGAGATAAAACCTTCTGATTATTATAACATTTTTTACTGTCGTTTGTCTTTACTTTTTGTATTTTGGTTAGTTCAAATACACTTCTTTCAAAATTGATTCTATCATATTCATCCGGAAGTAAATCAATAATTTCATTTAGTTTAATTGTCATCTTTTTGCGATCTGTATAATTATTTAGATTGTAGCGTTTTTTATAATATTCTATCGCATATTCGACGAAATGAACTTCATTTCCAACGATGTCACGCAAAGCTTTTTCTTTATATTTATTAATTATCTCATCAGGGTCTAAACCGGTCTGATTGTTGACGACATTCACTTGCATCTTGCGTTTATAGGCTTCAATACCTAGTTTTAAGATTGCATTTTGGCCTGCGTCATCACCATCATAGGCCAAGACGAGATTATTTGAATATCTAGACAAGAGTTCTAGTTGTCTGTCACTGCAAGCAGTTCCTAGCGTGGCAACGACATAGTCGATTCCTGTACGGACAAAGGCGATACAATCCATTACACCTTCACATACAACAACCCTGTCAGCTTGTTTGATGGCATCTTGGGCTAAGTGAGCGTTATATAAGACATTGCCCTTGGTATAGATATCGGTTTGAGCAGTATTGATATATTTAACTTGATCATTTTTAATCGTGCGAGCCGAAAAAGCGATACAGCGGCCATATTCATCATGAATAGGAAAGACAATACGGTCATAAAAGACATCCTGCATTCCATATTTGCCCAGTCTTGCTACATTGGTCTTAATCATTTCTTCATCGCTATAGCCCTTATTCTTTAGATATTTATATAAGACATTATCGCTAGGATTATAGCCTATCTCAAATTTCTCGATAATCTCATTATCAAGGCCTCGATTATTTAAATATTCTAGAGCTCCCTTACCACCATTAGAAAATAAGATATAGTTCATAAAGGTCTTGGAATCATTCATCAATGCATATAAGCGATCATATTTAGAACTTCTCTTTTTCTTTTCTACTTTGATATCGAGGGGTTTGCCGATGATTTCGCTGACTTCGACCACTGCTTCTTCAAAAGAGCACTTCTTAAAGTCCATGACAAAGCTGAAGACATTGCCCCCCTTGCCACAGACAAAGCACTTATAAATCTGTTTTTCTTCCGATATCGAAAGTGAAGGATCGTGGTCATCATGAAAAGGGCATAATGCAGTATACCCTCTTCCCTTTTTAATTAATGGTATATAGTGGCCAATTACTTTAGTAATACTGGCACTATTTCTTATATCATCTACTACTTCTTTAGCAATGTGCATTAAAATTCAATCTTCTTTTTAAGATAATCCTTCAAGTCAGCAATCTTGACTCTCTCTTGAGTCATAGTATCTCTATCTCTGACGGTCACGGCATTATCTTCTAATGAATCAAAATCATATGTAATACAGTATGGTGTACCGATGGCATCATTACGACGATATCTCTTACCTACAGTACCAGCTTCATCAAATTCGACGTGGAATTCATTAATTAAATCATCAAATATCTCACGGGCATTTGGTGTAAGTTTCTTAACCAAAGGACAGATACAAGCTTTAACTGGAGCTACAGCAGGATGTAAGTGCATTACTACGCGTTCTTCACCATTTTCCAAAATCTCTTTATCATAAGCATCACAAACTATCATCAAGAATAATCTCTCAACACCGACACTAGGTTCAACACAATATGGAACATAAACTTCATTAGTATTAGGGTCACGATAGTTTAAATTAACTTTTGAATATTCTGAGTGACGTTTTAAATCATAGTCAGTACGATCAGCTATGCCCCAAACTTCGCCCCAATCAGTAAATGGGAAGGCATATTCAATATCACTAGTAGCCTTAGAGTAGAAAGACAACTCCTTTTGATCATGGGCACGAACTCTTAAATTCTCTTCCTTAAC
>CALBGK010000189.1 GCA_937893115.1 uncultured Erysipelotrichaceae bacterium
GAAAAGCTCTTACTACAACCGCCATTAAAGAAGTCTTGTATCATGGGTTTTGACCCAGCCTTTAGGACGGGGTGTAAATTAGCTATCTTAGATTCGACAGGTAAACTATTACATATCGATAAGATATATCCTCATGCGCCAGTTAATAAATATAAGGAAGCAGAGAAGAAATTTGTAAGCCTAGTTAAGGAATACAAAGTAGAGACCGTAGCTATTGGTAATGGCACAGCATCGCGCGAATCTGAACGCTTTGTGGCTGAAGTAATTCAAAATAATGATTTAGATTTACAATATACTATCGTCTCTGAAGCTGGCGCATCTGTTTATAGCGCTAGTGAAAATGCTCGTAAGGAATTCCCTGATTTACAAGTAGAAGAAAGAAGTGCGGTATCAATAGCTAGAAGACTATTAGACCCACTATCTGAACTCATCAAGATAGACCCTAAGAGTATAGGTGTAGGTCAATACCAACATGACTTACCTCCTAAACAATTAGAAGAAAGCCTAGACTTTGCGATTCTTAAGAGTGTTAATAGGGTAGGTGTCGATGTCAATACAGCTAGCGTTGAACTCTTGACCCATGTCTCAGGCATGAATAAAGGTATAGCTGAATCGTTAGTAAAATATCGCAATGAAAATGGTAACTTCCATAAAAGAGAAGAACTAAAGAAAGTTAATAAGTTAGGTAATAAAGTCTATGAACAAGCTTCTGGTTTCCTTCGCATCAAGGACGGAGATGAAATATTAGATTCTACATCTATCCACCCCGAATCATATAAGCTGGCTAAGGCCATTTTAAATCGTTTTGATGAAAAGATTGGTAGCGACGAACTAAAAAATAAGCTTAATAGTATAGATATCAATACTTTGAAAGATGAATTAGATAGCGATAGCTATACATTACAAGATATTATTGATAGCTTAAAAGAACCACTCAGAGATTATCGTGATAAATATGATGGTCCGGTATTAAGAAATGATATCTTAGAGATAGAAGACTTAAAGATTAATGATAAGCTACAAGGAGTGGTTAGAAATGTTGTGGACTTTGGCTCATTTGTCGATATCGGTTTACACGATGATGGTTTAGTACATAAATCAAAGATAGAAAAGGGACAAAATGTCAGTCCTTATGAATATATGTCAGTCGGCGATATCGTCGATGTCTATGTCTATGATGTCGATATCAAAAAGGGTAAAGTAGCTCTCAGTCTATTCCCTAACGATAATTACTAAAAATAAAATAGCTGAAATTCCTTATATAGGAACCTCAGCTATTTTTTAATTTATAAGTTTATAATCAGTATTGATAGCAAGATAATCGTTAGAAGCAATGATTATTTCATACTATTATCATCCCTTTTTCTCTAGGCATAATATGTGAAAGCCTTTACAATAAAATAACACAAGATTCAAACATTTAGTGGTGACTACAATGACCAAAATGTGAGCATTAATTGATAATATTTTAACAATATCCTAATAGCTACTATGTTATAATTGAGTAGGTAAAAAATAGGAGGAAATAAAAATCATGGCAAAAAAGAGCGTGACAGATTTAAATG
>CALBGK010000190.1 GCA_937893115.1 uncultured Erysipelotrichaceae bacterium
GGAACATGTCGATTCACTAATCATTGTCTCCAACAATCAATTATTATCGGTCATTGGTAAGATTCCTATGCAAGATTCATTTAAAGAGGCTGATAATGTTTTAAGGCAGGGCGTACAAACTATTACCGACTTAATAGCTGTTCCTGCTTTCATCAACCTAGACTTTGCGGATATTAGAGCCGTCATGGAAGGTAAGGGAACTGCCCTGATCGGTATAGGTATGGCTCAAGGTGAAAATAAGGCCAAGGAAGCTGCTTCTAAGGCTATTCAATCACCTCTACTAGAAGCTCAAATTTCTGGTGCTAAGTCAGCTATCATCAATGTGACTGGTGGTCCTAATATCTCTATCTATGATTCATCAGTAGCTGTCGATTACATCCGCGAGGCAGCTGGTAATGATATTGATATCATTTATGGTGTCGCTATCAATGAAGCTATTGGTGAAAATATTATTGTCACTGTAATTGCGACAGGTTTTGACTTGCCACGCACTAAGTATTCTCAACCAAACTTGTCTACTAAGACTAGTGATAATACTATCTATACTAATGACAGAAAATTTGAGGAATCAGTTATTTCTAATGACCAAGAAGATACTGATATTCCAACATTCTTTAAGAGCAGATAGGAAGCACGATTATAGTGCTTCTTTTTGAGGTTTAAGATGATTAATACAATTGATTTACACACTCACAGTGTCTTATCTAAACATGCATATTCTAGTATCACCGAGAATATCGATGAAGCGATAAAGAAAAATATGAAGGCCCTTGGTGTCTTGGAACATCAATATGATGAACTAGGTGTGGGAGCCCACTATTTTGGCATTTCTAATCTTAGTGTCATACCTTCGTGTGTTGGTGGTTTACGCATTTTAAAGGGCGTTGAACTTAATATTCTAGAAAATGGCTATATCAATCTAGACAAGATGAATATCACTAAATTAGATTACTCTATCGCATCTATGCATCGGTATGTTTATGATACAAGCCATAGCTATTTAGAAAATACTATCGCCTATATCAATGTCGTACAGAATGACTATGTCAATATTTTAGGTCACATCGATAGAGATGGTTTTCCTTGTGACTACGAGGAAGTAGTCAAAGCATGTGCTATGACAAATACCATTGTCGAATTAAACAATTCTTCTATTGATACTAAAGATAATAGACGTATCATTGATAGAGATTTAGAAATATTATCTTATTGTATAAAATATAACTGTCCTATCATCATTAATTCTGATGCCCATATCAAATATGATGTCGGCAATTATCTTAAGGCTCTCAAAGTAATAGACGAAGCTAAGTTCCCATATGATTTAGTCTTAAATTTCAATGAAAGTCTCTTTAATCAATATTTTAATCTTAATTAATATAGGCAAATCTTTTGAGTTTGTCTTCTATATGTTTACGCACATTACTTAAAGAACTAATATTGCACTAGTAAATAGTTTTTGATATAATTTTTTCTATAAATTGAAAGGAAGTGTTTTGTAAAGTGGGAGAAGTTCCTATACCCAGTCACATTTTTTCTGAAATCCAGATCTTCTTATTAAAGGAGATTATTTATGAATAATAATACTATAATTATTCTGCTGGTAGTACTAGTTCTTTTATCAGCCTTTTTTTCTGCAACTGAGACAGCTTTTTCAAGTCTGAATAAGGTTAGATTGAAATATCTAGCCAATAATGGCAATAAGAAAGCTCAAAAGACATTAAAATTGGCCGATGATTTTACCTCGTTATTAAGTACCATTCTAATTGGCAACAACATCGTTAATATTACCGCCTCTTCTTTATCGACGGTGCTATTTATTAATATGTTTGGTGAGAATGGCGTTTCACTATCGACCTTAGTTATGACTATTATTATTCTGATATTCGGTGAAATAACACCAAAGTCAATCGCTAAAGAGATGCCAGAATCTTATGCAATGACCGTTTGTTCAATTATATCTGTATTAAATACTATACTTAAACCAGTCAATTTTTTCTTTGACCGCATCAAGCGTTTTGCGTCTTTGGTATTTAAGAATAAAGAGGAAGATAATTCGATGATTTCAGAAGAATTCCTCACTATGGTTGAAGATGCGCAAGAAGAAGGCGATATGGATGAACATGAAGCTGACTTAATTACTAATGCGATTGAATTTAATGACTTGGATGTACGAGACATTCTAACGCCACGTGTCGATGTCGTCGCTGTAGATGTAGAAGATTATACGATGGATGAGATAAAAAATCTCTATCGAGACCATGGTTATTCTCGTCTACCTGTCTATGAGGGAAGCATAGATAATATCATTGGCGTCATCCATGAAAAAGACTTCTATTTTCTCTATTACACCGACACCGCAACAACTTTGCGTCAGATGATTAAACCGGTCATCTACACGAGTCCTCATGTGAAAATTAGTGCCTTGTTGCGTCAACTACAAAGCACTAAGTCGCATATGGCCATTGTTATTGATGAATATGGTGGAACTGCAGGTATCATCACGATGGAA
>CALBGK010000191.1 GCA_937893115.1 uncultured Erysipelotrichaceae bacterium
TATATCCAAATTACCATCTTTTAAATCTATCTCTTCTTCGATAATCTCATTGATACGCTCAGCACTAGCTAAACTTCTAGTGAGCATTAAAAAGATATTTGATAGCATCATAAAAGAATTCATGATTTGCAGAACATAAGATAAAATGCCTGTTAATTCGCCAACTAATAGACGTCCATCAAAGATTAGCTTTCCCCCATATAACATTATCATTATGATGCTTGCATACATGACAAGTTGAAATAAGGGGGCATTTAAGGCTGCTAGGGCAAAAGTCTTGGTCGCATGGCTTTTTAAATCATTATCGACTTTATCAAACTTATCTATCTCATAATCTTCCATCGTATAAGCTTTTACTATTCTAATGGCATTTAAATTCTCTTCGACAACGACATTTAATTTATCTACTTTGCCCTGTAATTTAGCATAGTAAGGTGAAACCTTATAGACAATATAAAACAGTCCTATAGCTAAGATAGGAGCCGAAATAATAAAGATCAACGATATTTCTAAGGAAATACTGAAAGAATATACTAGACCCATCACCAGCATGACAGGTCCGCGAACTATTTGACGGAGATTACTGGCTGCATTTTGAATGACGCTCACATCGCCAGTCAAACGCGTAATGATTGATGATGTTTCAAAATCATCGAGATTCTTAAATGAATATTCCTGTATCTTCTCAAATTCTATCTTTCTTAATTCACTGCCAAAATTATTGATGGCAATACTAGAAAAATGAGAATATAGTAAACCGAGCACCAATGAACATATGGCTAAAAGTACCATGATGATACCTTGATGATAAATATAATTTATGTCCCTAGTCACTATACCATAGTCAATAATATCGGCCATAAAGACAGGAATAGCCAATTCTAAGCTAGTCTCTAAAGCCACAAATATCATCGCCAAAATAAAGTATTTAGCTGAGCCACGCATATATTTGATCAGTTTGAATATTTCTTTCATTATCAGTCTTTCATATTTGAGATGACTTTTATCAATAGACGGTCCATCTCTTGTTTCTCCTTCTTGCTCAAACCATCCAACATATCATCTATCAATACATTTAATGTGACATCCCACTTTTCAAACTTCTCTTTGCCTTCTTCTGTGATGAATATCTTGAGCGATCTTCTGTCATCGCCGCTCTCTCTTGAGATATAACCTTTATTTTCTAAACCATCTAAGATCCTGGAAATAGTTGCTGGCCTGATGTCCAGATTATTAGCTATATCTATCTGACTGGCACCATCATTAGTGGTAAGATATCTTAAAACCTTAGGCTGCCCCTTAGAGAATCCTATCTTTTTTCTCTCTGGATTAATTTTATCTTCAATCAATTGATTCAAACGAAATATCAATACATTAAACTTGTCCATCATTTGCCTCCTAACTATTAGCGTACTAAATTTAATTATAAACTCTATCTCTTTAATCTATCAATAAAATATGATAATTTATTTTTATGAAAAATACGGTTATCGGTATTCTGGCTCATGTGGATGCAGGCAAGACAACACTCATAGAAAGTATCTTATATAATGCCAAGACCATAGCTAAAATGGGCCGAGTAGACCATAAAAATAGCTTATTAGACTATGATGGTCAGGAGCGCGATAGAGGTATAACCATCTATGCTAAAGAAGCCTTTTTTGAATATGATAATAATCGCATATTTGTGATTGACACTCCTGGTCACATGGATTTTTCCAGCGAAATGGAAAGAAGCTTGCAGGTACTAGACTTAGCTGTTTTATTAATTAATGCCAGAGATGGTATACAGAGTCATACTAAGACGATATGGCGTCTATTAAAACACTACAGGGTTCCTACTGTCATCTTTGTCAATAAGATGGATATCAGTCATAGGTCCAAGGATGAACTTATCAAAGAGATACAAACTAAGCTGGACTCTCATTCTATAAATTATAATGATCAAGATTTGTGTCTGATCAATGATAATATCTTAAATGAATATCTAAGCACTAATAAAATATCTGGCGATTCTTTAAGTATGGCTTTATATAATAGAGAATTCTTTCCTATTTTCTTTGGTTCCGCTTTATTGAACGAAGGAATCAAAGAGCTCATGACTGCCATCACCAATTTAAGTCTCGATATTAAATATAGTGATGAATTTAAAGCCAGAGTCTACAAAATATCCTATGATGAAAATAATCTTCCTCTGGCTCATATCAAGATCAATGGTGGCAAGCTACATGTCAAAGATAAGATTCACGGTGAAGAAAAGGCTGATCAGATAAGATTATATCTAGGATCTAAATACATCAGTATCAGCGAAGCAGAAGCAGGCATGGTTTGTGTGATAAAGGGTTTAAATCATGCCTATGTCGGTGAGGGATTAGGCAAAGAAGAAGATAGTGATAAACCCTTACTTAATGCCTGTATGAACTATAAACTGATATTGCCCGATGATATAAGTCCCCTAGAGATGATGAAATATTGTAACATCTTAAAAAACGAAGACCCCGAACTCAACATTCGTTATGATTCTGCAAATAAAGAAATTATTATCAGCATCATGGGTTCCATTCAAATGGAAATATTGACCAAGAAGATAGAAGACATCAGTCATGTACAAGTCGCCTTTGAAGTGGCCAGCGTCATATATAACGAAACAATAGTAAATGAAGTGATAGGTGTCGGTCACTTTGAGCCTCTAAGACACTATGCTGAAGTTCATATAAAATTAGAGCCTCTCCCTTTAGGCAGCGGTCTGAAATATGATAGTATCTTATCCAGCGATGATTTGCCGATCAACTATCAAAAGCAGATCCTCTCTCATATGAAAGATAAAATTCATCTTGGTGTCTTGACAGGTTCACCTATCACCGATATCAAAATGACCCTTGTGGCAGCTAAATATCATCCCAAACATACTGAAGGGGGAGATTTTAAAGAAGCTACCTATAGGGCGATCAGGCAGGGTCTGTTAAAAGCTCAGTCGATTTTATTAGAACCATATTATGAATATAATCTGACTCTGCCAAATAAATCTTTATCTAAAGCTTTATTTGACCTTGAGAATAAACATGCCAGCATCAGCATCCAGGAATTAAATAATGACTATGTTGAAGTATCTGGCAAAGGTCCTTGTGTAGAACTCATGAACTATAAGACAGAGGTCATAGCTTATACATCAGGACTAGGTGAATTTTCTGTTTCTCCATCAGATTATGGACCATGTGTAAATCAAGAGGAAATAATAGATAAGATATCTTATGATCCTTTACATGATACCGAAAATCCAAGTAGCAGCATCTTTTGTCTTCATGGTTCAAGTAGCATCATCCCTTATGA
>CALBGK010000192.1 GCA_937893115.1 uncultured Erysipelotrichaceae bacterium
TCTTTGGCCATACACATATGTTTTTAGATACCTGTATCGATAATATAAGACTCATTAATCCGGGATCATGCAGCTATAATAGAGGTATGACTTTACCTTCTTATGGCATTGTAGATATAAATGATAAAGAGATAAGTGTCAAAAGATACAATCTCTAGCTTAATTAAATAGTTTTACTAAGCACCATTTTGGTGCTTTTTTAAATTTATATTAAGGATTATTCCTAGCTAAGTGACAATAATCTAATAGAAATATTAATTAGTTTATTGAGGAGGAATAATGATTTTAAGCAAGAGATTATGCATAAGTATTCTATTACTAATTATCTTTGTAGGCAATTTTGCTAGTATTGCTTACGCTAAAGATACAGCGATGATTGACCAAGATGCTAAAGGAAGTATAACTCTTTATAAATATGCTTCAGTCAATGGAGCATATAAAGATGGTGCTTATACTGAAACTGATCTTACAGGTATTTCCAATAGGCCAATTGAAGGCGTTGGATTTAAGTATCTAAAAGTTGGCGACTTAGTTCAAGCGACAAACTCAGAAGGCAATTATGAAGGCTTGTACTATGTAATATATGATGACTTTTTAAATTTATTTACATCTAACAATATAGAGATGAGTCAAAAAATGATAAATGGACAGGTCTATTATACTGTTGATGAAATAAATAAAGCGATGGAAGAATTAAATACATCATCTTTTCCTTATGATAATACCAATAATGGTACAAGCATTCCAAGTGTGCAAATGATTGACTACATCGATATAAATGGTATCGCCATGCCTGAAACTGATATAAATGGTAAAACACAAGTTACAGGATTAGATTTAGGTTTATATGTTATAGCCGAAGTAAAGACTCCAAGCTTTATTGATGATGGCATCAATAAAGCACCTGCTAAAGCATCTGCTCCATTTTTGATGGCCATTCCAACAACAAATATCGTTTCAATTGATGAAAGTGCTCCAGGAACAATGTGGCAATATGATCTTGTTGCATATCCTAAGTCAGAGTTGATGTCAATCAGAAAAGATATTATCGCTACCGGCAATGATATAGAACATGGCACAAATACGAATTCATTGCTCGAACAAACAGACAAGAATATTGGTGATAGTATTAAATTCTTATTAACTAGCGATGTCCCTGTACTTCAACCTAAAACTAATGGAATTAGAAATACTAATCGCAAATATATTATTAAAGATTTGATGTCTGATGGGCTTACAATAGATGATTTTAGCGAAAACAATTTTAGTGTAAACCTGGGGACAGGAGCATATAATGCGCAAAATGGGCTTTTAAAACTAGTCTTTGGTGATGATTATGTTGTAGAAATGATTAATGGAGAAAATGGGCAAGGAGGCTTTAAATTAACTCTTAGTGAAGAGGGTTTAAAAAAATTAGACCTAATTACTGCAGACAGTAAATTATATGTAGTTTATTCAGCAAGAGTAAATGCTAATGCAGCAAACAATGATACAACTACTGGTCTTAAACAAGAAGAAAATAGCTTTAGTTTAACTTATGGCACATCAACTAGTAAAGATATGTATTTTGAAAGCAATAAGAATATCAGAAGTTATACCTATGAAATAAATATTCTTAAGAGTTTTTCTTCCCCAGTCAATGACTTAAGTGTAGTAAAGTTTGATATCTATAATCATTTCAAAGATGAAAAAGTTATATTTATTAAAGAAAGTGAAGGTCTATACCATGTCTATGATGGTAAAGAAGCTGGTGTAACAGTTACTGAAGTTTATGTTAATGAAAGTGGAAATCTTACATTAAAAGGATTAGATGATGGGACCTATTCTATTACTGAGCTTGCGACTATTCCGGGTTTTAATTTGCTAAAAGATCCAATTGAATTAACGATAAATGCTCAAAGTCCAGTAAATGGAACTATTGCCTCTGCCACCATCAAAAATGGTGATGGCAATATCGCCATTGGCGAAGGATTTAATAGGGGTTGCGTGAACTTTTCTATCGTGAATAATGAAAGCATTTCAGCTCTGCATACAGGTGGTGAAGGATGGAGCGGTATGGTCTTTGTGTTTGCTATATTTATGCTAACATGCGGTTTAGCTATCGTGATTAAAAAAAGCAGCCGTGCTCACAAATGAAAGTAATGGCAATTAAAACTTCAACTCTATTAAAGATCCTAGTAAGTTTGCTCATAATTGTGGGATATATGTTACTGATTTTGCCGACTATACTTAATGAATTTTCTAGGATTCAACAAAATTCTTTAATACTAGGCTACACTAAGGACATTGATAATTTAAATGATACAGAACTAGCTAATGCTTGGAAGCAATGTGAAAAATATAATGAGAAAATCGCTAATGAGCATAGAGAAGCATTCTATCATTATTCAAATGAAAATAATTATAGTGATGACTAT
>CALBGK010000193.1 GCA_937893115.1 uncultured Erysipelotrichaceae bacterium
GTGGTAATTTCTTTCTGGAATGAAATATCAATAGTACAACGGTAAGTGATAAAAATAAGATTAAATAATCATTTTTTAAGAATGTAAAATCAATAAAAGATGGATAACCATTAGTTATTTTTTCAAAGATATTTAAGCTTGCCCATTCGGCATTATCTCTTAGCAATCTTGCGCCACTGCCTGGTGACATGCGCATTATAAGAAAAGATATGATACTACAAAATAGATTGATAAAGAGATACTTCATCATATCACGATGATTAAAGTATGCATATATGAGTTCAATAATCACCGCAAGTATCATAGCTGCAGCGATATTTTCCATCGTTAAGCCTATATAGAATAGGATGATATTGCTCAATATAGTAAGAATGATATGATGGGTCTTCATACTTCTAGTATCAAAAATCATCTTCTCAATTATCATAAAATAGATAAGACTCAAAGCCAGAGATATGACATAAGTAGTACCCATCAGCCAAGTATATGTCTCCATGCGCAAGTTATCATCGACCGATAATATCAAAGCGATGATAAGTAGTGGCACTAAGATATGTTTACTTTTCACATGCGCTAATTTGTATATAGCTATAAAGATAATGACAAATAATATAGGATTGATAATATTCCATATCTCTTTATGTGGAGCGACTAAAAATCCCCATAATTCACTAAAAAAGCGGCCTGACCAAGAATAATAAAAACTGATAGCTAATTCAAAGGGATTACCACTCATACCATTTAAGGCATATCCCCAGTCATCTCCCGCTAATGGTGTCTTATATGTTATATAAAAAAATAGGCAGCCTATAAAAAGTGCGCCTATTATATAGAAATATTTACGATAGTTAAGCACTTTTTTCACGTGCTTATTATATCATACTAATCTCTCTTGTATAAATCTCTTGTATATACCTTATCTTCGACATCAAGCAAATCGCTATGCATACGATTAGTTATGATTATATCAGATTTCTTCTTAAATTCTTCTAAATCATTAATAACTTCTGACTTAAAGAACTCTTTTTCTTTTAAAGTTGGCTCATAAACAATAACCTTAATACCCTTAGCCTTAATTCTCTTCATGACACCTTGAATGGCTGAAGCCCTAAAGTTATCACTACCTGACTTCATCGTCAAACGATAGACCCCAACAGTATTAGGATTCTTTGCAATGATCTGATCAGCGATATAGTCTTTTCTTGTGCGATTTGAATCGACAATAGCTCTGATTAAATTATTAGGTACATCGTCATAATTAGCTAGTAACTGCTTAGTATCTTTAGGTAAGCAATATCCACCATAACCAAATGAAGGATTATTGTAATGGTCGCCTATTCTTGGATCCATACATACACCTTCGATTATTTCCTTGGTATTTAAACCTTTCATTTCAGCATATGTATCTAATTCATTAAAGTAGGAAACTCTTAAAGCCAAATAAGTATTGGAGAATAATTTAATCGCCTCAGCTTCTGTGCTATCTGTAAATAATACTCTCGTATCTTCATCTAATGATGCTTCTTTAAGTAAATTGGCAAAAACTTCACCCTCTTCGCTATGAGAACCAACGACAATTCTAGATGGATGTAAATTATCATAAAGAGCTTTACCTTCTCTTAAAAATTCAGGTGAGAAGAATATCTTTTCTAAATGATATTTCTCTTTAATCTCTTTAGTATAGCCTACAGGAATAGTTGACTTGATTACGATGCAGGCATCAGGATTATATTCAATTATTCTTTCAATCGCCTCTTCTACACTGCTAGTGTCAAAGAAATTCTTCTTTTCATCATAGTTAGTTGGCGTAGCGATAATGACGATATCTGAACCACTATAAGCTTTTTTCTTATCTAGTGTAGCTTTTAAATTCAATTCTTTTTCTTTAAAAAATCTACTTATCTCTTCATCGACAATCGGTGAAATACGCTTATTAATCATCTCTACCTTTTCTTCGACGATATCTAAAGCTATAACTTCATGTCTTTGAGATAGTAAGACAGCTAATGATAAACCTACATATCCAGTACCAGCAACCGTTATCTTCATTATTTATTCTCCTTCATAAAAGTCTTTTATAGCAACACACACACTATCAATATCTGCTTCGTTTAATCGATAATACATTGGTAATCTCAGTAATCTTTCGCTCTCTTTAGTCGTATTAATATCTTCGCCATGGAAGCGGCCAAATTCTAGACCAGCCTTACAAGAATGTAAAGGAATATAGTGGAAAGCGCTGCCTATTCCTCTTTCTCTTAAATATACTTGTAGTCTTTCACGCTCTTTTAAATCTTTACATTTAATATAGAACATATGACCATTATGAATACAATTTAGAGGTACATATGGTAAATCAATATAGCCGCTATCTTTTAACTCAGATAATTTTTCATAATATAAATCAAATGAATGAACTCTATCATCACGCATTTCGTCCATGATTAGTAATTGTGGGTAGAGATAGGCTGCCAACATATCACTAGGTAAATAAGATGAACCCTTATCTACCCATGTATACTTATCAACTTGGCCATTGATGAATTGAGTTCTATTAGTGCCCTTTTCTCTAATGATGGCCGCTCTTTCGATCAGCTCATCTCTATTAATAGAAACAGCTCCACCTTCACCCATAGAATAATTCTTAGTCTCATGGAAGGAGTAGCATCCAACATCACCAAATGTTCCTAAGTATTGACCATGATATAAAGAATTAACTACTTGAGCAGCATCTTCAATAACTCTTAGATTGTGCCTTTTAGCTATATCCATAATAGCTTCCATGTCACAGCCAACGCCTGCATAGTGGACCACCATAATAGCTTTGGTCTTATCTGTAATGGCTTCTTCAATTTTTGTCTCATCGATATTCATCGTGTCTTTTCTTATATCGACAAATACAGGTACCCCACCAAATAAGACAACTGCTGTAGCGGTACTAGAGAAGGTAAATGAAGGCATTATTACTTCATCTCCTGGTTTGATATCGATGAGCATACAAGCCATCTCTAAAGCTGTGGTGCCACTTGTGGTCAGATATATCCTTTTAGAATCAAATTTTTTTTCTAAGATCTCTTCATCTAAAAGTGTATATTTGCCATCACCGCAAATCTTTTCACTATTTATCGCATCTTCAATATATTTAAGTTCTTCACCTGTTTTAGTCGGAATATTAAATTTAACCATATTTAATTACGCTCTCTTTCTTCTAACATTATACAACATATCATTCCTTTTATCTGATTTCGATTATCTACCTAGCTAAATTACACAATTATTAATAGTGTGTTTTTTATCATACTTTTATATATTTTTTTATGATTGAGGACTTTTTAAAAAGATGACTATATTCTAGCCACCTTTCTATTTCTGCATTCTTGATAAATATAATATGCAACAATTAATACAAGCGTTGTCGAACTGATAATTAAAGTTATATTTTGAACAAGAGTTCCTTGATAACGACATACATATGTATGTGTTCCACTATCAACATAGAATGATACCTTCTTATATGTTGGATTATTGATAGTTTCAATAGGAACTTCCTTGCCATCAATAAGCTCATAAGCTTGATATCCCTTATAGTATGTCTGTGGCAACATCACCATCTTTCTTTCATCTGGATTATCATAAGTAAAACTAATCTCAGTAAATTGTCGCTCAAAATCATAGATAATATCTAGATATCCATCATCAGTAATCTCTTTTATAAATGTCGTCTCTTCTAGATAATCTACGATTTCAGTTGTAGGCAAGTATTCACCAGCAGATATTTCTAAACCATTATGATCCCGATGTGCGGCCTCTTTGGAAAAATCATATATTTTTTCTCTAGTGTCATTGTTATTTATTAAACTATCTGATTGCATCGCTCCAACTTGAATCAATACACAATTAAATACTGAATAAATTGCTGCAACAACTAATATTATTTTGCAGAGTTTATTTTTATTCATACTCTCTAATTGGCCAAAGATATATATACAAACTACTGATAAAATTGGATAAATCAAGATATAAAGTCTGAATAAGAACTGTATAAAAGTTAAAAATTCTAACTTATGGATAGGGATAATACCAATGACCATTAATATTAATAGATATCCAAGTATTGTCAAAAATGTAATATATCTATTCTTAGACTTTTTATATATGAAGATATATATAAGTGGCATAAATAATAAGATATACCCAATATTAATTATATGATCAATGAATCGATCGATTCCATCGATAATAGCTAAAGGATTTAGGACTGCTGTAATCGGTAACAATCTTTCACTCAAGTCATACATAAGTGATACTTGATTAACTAAAAATTCTTGGTCAAGGAACTGTTCGAACATCGGAATTAGATACCAAGCGCTGAGTAATAGAGCTATACCAACGGCATTAAGAATACTAATTGTGAGTTTCTTTAATTCATGAACATTATCTTTATCAAAAAGAAATGTATAAAGATAATGAAATATCATAAAGATGCCAAATAAGAAACAATATAAGGCAAAAGAAATATTATGACTCATCGCTAGCAAAGCAAAACCAATGCCTAGTGACATAAAGGCATCTTCTTTTAGTATTACTAATTTATATGTGGCATAAAAAATAATGGGGATAAAGATAAAGGCAAAGATTTCCCCAAAAGATGAACGAGCATAGACATCGAATAAGCGATAGTTGCCAAAACAGTAGAGAATGGTTGCAAAATATAGAACTAGACTATTATCTTTAGACACTTTTGAAGTCACAACAAAAGCAACAATGGCTGTAACGATACTATAAAATGCCAGCATCATCTTGTAGAAAACCACTAAAAGAATGCCAAGATAATATAGTATGGCAAATGGATAGATGAATAAATCACAATAGAAAAGCGGCGACGCATAACCATAGCCATTATTAGTATAAGGATATATCTTCGACAAGAAATGATAGTCTTGTAAAGCTTCTAAAGAGCCTACTATCGGAAGAAAGTATCATGTTCTACATATAGAAAAACATAGAATTATAGAAAGAGCGAGTATGAATAAAAAGGGAATTAATTTTTTATGTTTATTTATCGCTTCCATCTCTATTACTCCTCGTATGATTCTCTATCCAAGTATTAACTACTATCTCATGATTTCTTTTATCTTCATTTGCACTATGGTCTAGTATTAAACCAAGAATGATAAATAGTACAGCTACTACCATTAATGAGCTAGCTAGTATTGCGCTTGGTACTTTAGTAATAAAATGATATTCAAAGAATTCCACTAATACTGGAATGCCGATGATTAGTCCTAAGATAAAGAAAATAAAGGAAATGATGAAGAAGAAGAATAGTGGGCGGTAGTCTTTGAATAAATCAAAGAGTGTTAATAGCACTTTAAAACCGTCTTCAAAGGTATTGAGCTTTGATTCACTGCCTGTTGGTCTATCGCGATAGATGATAGGCACATTTACTATGCGATAACGGTAAACTAGGCTAGTAATTGTAAGTTCGGTTTCAATCTGAAATCCTGGGGACATAATCGCATTAGTCTTGACGAATTTCCTAGAAAAGGCACGATAGCCAGTCATAATATCATTGATATTATTTTTAAAGATGAAATTTATCAACCAACGCACTAGATTATTACCAAGGTTATGAAATCCTCTTTTATTTTCTGAGGCATAGGTACCATTGCTCAGTCTGTCGCCAATGACCATATCAGCGCCATTTTTAACTTCATCAATTAATTTATAGGCCTCGTCGGCTGGATAAGTATCATCGCCATCAACCAACAGATAGATGTCTGCATCTACCTCTTGAAACATTGTTCTTACGACATTACCCTTACCCTGTGCACTCTCTTTGCATACAATGGCTCCTGCTTTAAGTGCTAATTCATATGTCTTATCTTTAGAATTATTATCATAAACATAAATATCTGCATCTGGTAATGCTTCTTTAAAATCTTTTACGACCTTTTCTACTGTCAATTCCTCGTTGTAACAAGGTATTAATACCGCTACTTTATCCATGTCTCCCCCTTATTTTTTATCTTGCCTATTATCTCATACATTATAAATATTGCCAAAGTAATAAATGATACAAATAAGCTTATTGATTGAATAATAGTTCCTTCATAAGTTATGAGATAAGTATGTTCCCCTGCTTTCGCATTTATCGATACTAATTTATAGATATCATAATTATTTACAGGTATAGGATTTAGCTTATCATCAATAATCTCATAAGCCTTATAGCCCTTATAGTAACTCAAAGGAAATAAGAGTTCTCTATCTTCATCATCATTATAATTATAAACGATAGTAGTAAAATTTCTTTCATATTCCCATGCATAATCAACTTTATTACCATTATTATCAATAGTCTTGATACTATTATTCTCTGCCTTATAATTCATATTGACAGTATATGGTAAATACTCAGCTCCACCTAATTCATCTCGATTATAGTCAAGGCCATCATCCACGCTCGCATTGATATTATTGACATCTTCAATAGTCGCATAGTTATCTAATTTATGCTTACTAGTACTTAAAAAATTATTGGTATTGATGATATTAAAGATGCTAAATAAGATTATTACTATTCCTATTATATTTGTATATTTAACATTAATATATTGAAGATTGTAACTGATGATAATAGTGAATAATGAAAATAAAACAATATAGAAACGGAATAAGAATTGAATGACGTTTAATATCGATATCGATGGAATAATGCCAATAATGATTATGTAGATAGCTAACATTATTAATAATAGAATATTTATATATCTATTCTTCTTAACAAAAACATATATAGAACATAATAATATATATAAGATGCCTATATTAGCCTCATAAGTGATATCGAATCGATTAATATCGTTTATAGCTAGTGGTTTGAATATATCAAACAAGCCTTGTTTACCAGCTTGTAAGTTGTTATATTGTTGATTGGCATTTAACCAGAATTCTTGATCTTGCAGCTGCTCAAACATCGGTAATAAATACCATACACATAATAAAATAGCTAGTAATGTTCCCTTTATTGTTGTTACAAACATCTTTTTAATCGCTTCTATATCTTTACGATTTAAGATGATAAATATAATTATGAGAATTAAAAATAGTAGACCATATAATAGGCTTGATATTAAGTGACTCATCACTAGTAGAGAAAAAGATATTCCCAATAATTTATAACTATCTTTTCTTTCAATTAAGATTTCATAGAAGGCCAATAGCACTAATGGAATAAAACTCATGGCTAATATTTCCCCTAGAGCCGATCTAATATATATATTTTGAATATGATAATTAGCAAATAAATATAGTATAGAAGAAATGACGGCTATCTTATCATTTTTAAATATCCTATTCATCGCCATGCACATCAAGACGGTGCCTAGTAAAGTATAGCTAAATATACATAACTTATAAGATAGTACTACTGGTAAACCAAAATGATATAAAATCGCAAAAGGGTATAAGAAAATATCACAATAAAATAATGAGGTGGCATAGCCAAAACCAAAGTTGGCATAAGGATAAATCTTAGGCAGTATCTGTCCTTCTTCAAGGGCATTAGCTATCCCCACTATTCTATTGAGATGAAATGTTAAATCTTGTTCCGGTATAACACTAATTGTCGAATTTAGATATGGTAGACAAAATATTAGCGTCATAATCATAATAAAAAGTATGTTTAAGATTTTTTTTCGTTTAGCTTTCAACATATTAATCTACAAAACTATATAGGTGATAAGTCTCATTTTTGTAGAATAATCTTCCACACTTAGACACTTCGATATCAAAGTCCCAATTCTGTAGCCATTCTACAATGACATAATCAACATCATATCTATCTATATAAGTACAAGCACTAGAAAAATCTGTTTCATAGTAAGTTTCCCATGGATAGTGATTACGAGCTTGTTCAAAAAATTCCATATTAATTCTATCACCAGGATAATATAATTCTCTAGCTGTAAATATTTGATGAACCTCTGGTTCAAAAATTCTTAGTCCTTCTGCATGAGAGATAACTCTAATCTGTCTTCCTAAATCGATATCTTCTATCTCTTTCTGGAAGGATTTAATCGCATCATAATTATCATAAGTCATCTTATATTTAGGCATGACGCCGCGATTTAGGTAATATCCATATTCACCTGAATTTTCATTAATATGCGATACTACATGGGCATAGAATATCATATAAATGCAGAATATCGACATAATTACATAGACATATTTCTTCTTCCACTTACTTAGTATGAGCATGATAAAATACATCTCGGTTAATGGATTGAATATTACATCAAAAGTACGATAGTAAACATTAGATGCAAATAATTTACGACGTTTAGCGGATTTAAGAAGAGGATAAATAGGACAATAAACATATATTTAAAGAACTCATGTCCCCTATCATCATCTTTAATTAAAAATAATAAGATGACACCAAGCCAACGCATAACATTGACTAAATTTTGGCTTCTTCCCGTATAGATAAAGAAGTAATCTTTGATCATGTCATAATTTTGATGGTTTTGGAAGTAGTGCATATAGTTATATTCATAGCCTGGATTTATTAAGAAATAATAGATAGCTCCTCCAAGCATAAAAGCTATACTTATACCATAGATAAAGATATAATGCCCATACTTATATAAGAAATATTCTAACTTATCTGTCATCTTTAACATGAAGCCCTTATTTCTAAAAAGATAATAAAGTGGTGCCAAGATAATGCCGATAATGAATAGTAGATGACTATCTTTAGAGAAACATGCTAAGGCATATACAAGTAAAGGTAATACAAAATCAGCCATTTCACGAATACTATTGCGACGATTATTTTTAAACATATATACCATGAGTGCATACATGATGGCAAAAGATATAAATAGATAAGAAGAAGAAAAGGCTAAGCCTGCAAAAGATATAATTATACAAAGATATTTAAAGTCATATCTTTCTTCTTTAAAGTAACGATATAGATAAAATAATAAGGCACAAGTATAAATAGTTCTAAAGGTATTGCCATAATAAGAAAAAGCTACACGCCAATAGAAGAAGTTCAGATAGAATAAGCCAAATAGCAACATTATCCACTTCATCCAATTATTCTTCTTAAAATAGTTGGTGAAATTATAAATTAACATGGAAGAGATAATAGAATAGATACTACCTAAGCCCCATGTCTGTATCGTAATATTTTCGGTAAAACTTCCAATATTAAAGAGATATTGATTGATATTAGTGAGCCAACAAATAAATGAACCAAAGTGATAATAGCCCTGAAATAGATAGATTGTATCCCACTCTTGCCCTATTTCTCCAGTCCAAAGATTAAACAGATTGATATGGTCAGTATTAATATTTTGACTCATATAGTTTAGATACATTTGCGAGTCACTAAATGATATATCGATATAGCATTGATAAAATACTAGTAAGAATACAAAAAAGGATAAGCCGATAATAATTATTCGCTTATTAAAATATTCATCAATTATTAATCTAATATTTTTAATACCTAAACCTATACCTACTATATAGATGATAATACTGATAATATGCTCATATGTACTAGATAAGTTAAATAACATGGCTGGATAATAGCCAAGCTGTAGAAGCATCATTAAAAGCGCAAAACCAATAGGTGTTACGAAATCATTTAATTTATATCTAATTCTTTTATTTAAACTGACTCCATAACTAGTGGCTACAAATAGAGTCAATAATATAACTAACGCAATCTTAAACAAGCCAATACCTCTACTTCATTATTCTTAATGCATATAATAATTTAAATATATAAACATTACGATAATACCACTTCTCACTAATCATACCGAAGTATTTATTCTTCATACCACTATTTTTAAGATACTTATTCTCTTTAAAATTAGGATAATTCCTTATTAGACAATCATAGCCCTTAGTTAAGACATCTTTTCGCAAAGCTGCATCTTTAATTCGACAAGCTCTTAGATAAGAATTACCCAAGAAGAATCTGATGAATAAATATTCTATCTCATCTTTATATTCAGCATATTCTCTTTCCGTATAGAAGGCTTTGATACCTTCTAGAACTTCTATCATATCATTGATATAGACAGTATAGGTATGCGTGATAGAGCCTTTGCGTTGGTAGTAATTGACAAAAGCTTCATCGACATAAGCTACCTTATCCATATAATAAGCTAGACGATATAGTAAAGAAGCATCTTCATAATGAAGACCACTAGGAAAAGATAAATTAGTACTTCTAAACCATTCTGTCCTATATAACTTATTCCATAAGGTCGCAAACATCTTCTCTAATATCTCATGTTTATTTGCATAGCCGACATCCTTAGCTAACTTCTTACTATTTTCATAGACCCAATAGAAATTAGCCATACATATATCACTATTATCCTTCTTTATAGCTAATAACATTTTTTCATACATATCTTTAGCTACTGTATCATCGCTATCTAAAAACCCAAAATATTCTGTCTCTATCTTGCTGACACCAAAGTTACGAGTATCTGATATACCACTATTTTCTTTATAATAGTAGTGTATTCTTTCGCCTGACTTACCCATTAGGTCCTCAACTATATCTCTAGTCTTATCAGTTGATCCATCATCTATAACGATGATATCTATATTGATAGTTTGATTTAAAAGCGAAAAAAGACATTTTTCAATGTCCTTTTCTCCATTATATACAGGTACAATTACCGAAATATCATTCATGACTAACCCTCATATTATTCCATAATACAGCTAAAAATAAGGCCAATATCATCGATGTCGTGAGTTCATCAAGCGTATGTCCACTAGTATAAGAAGCAACCAGTCCTACACAGACACCCATCATCAAGAGAATATTATAGAAAGTCCAATATCCCTTCTTATATCCTAATAGTAATTTAATACCAAGATAAGCTGTAATAATTAACCATGGTGCCATAATCAAGACAAAACCGACATAGCCATAGCTAAAATACTGTTGGGCAAAGTCTCTTTCAAGTAAGATAGAGCCACGCATAAAGGTACCATAGCCCATGCCTAAAGCCTTTTGGTACATATTTAACGGATCAAATTTATAATGGGTAAATATCTCTTGTATCTGACGACCACTAACTCTTTCCTCTAGAGGATAATCAAAGATTAAATCTACCCAGAACTCAGGGTCATGACGATAGTCATACCACTCTGTATAATAAACTGGCGGTGTAACCCCAATTAAATAAGAATAGTCTTCAAACATATAGACATAGAAGTCGCGCCACTCTTTAGAATACTTAACTAGATTTTCACCTTTTCTGACTATTTCTTTGCCACTACTTATCTCTCCGTCATTCTGTTTCAAAAAACCATAGTCTGAAGCATCTATCTGTTGATTTTGATAGGCTGGGCCAAAAGGAATAATAATTCCACAAATTACAGTAACTACGACCATAAAGGCTGGAAAGTAAATTTTCCACTTTTCTTTTTTGATTATTACTAAGACAACATAGACAGCTAATACCGCAATAGGAATAAGAACACTGCCATATGTCGCAATTCTAGTCGATAAGATGATCATCGATATACTTTGAATAAAGATGATAATGCCAATGAAAAGTTTTTCTCTTTTTTTCTCGGTTTTGTAAAAGAAATAATAGAGTAGTGGAAGAATGATAAATAATAAGATGCCTATAGTATTACCTTCTTCAAAGAAAAACTTGGTCGCATACATTCTTGGATGAGCAGTTGTATCATTATATGGCAATGAGAACAACTAAAAATATTATCGATAGTATAACCAACATAGGTTGAACGGCCAAAGACAAATAGATTAGAGATAAATATTG
Organism: uncultured Erysipelotrichaceae bacterium; assembly: GCA_937893115.1. Taxonomy (GTDB): domain Bacteria; phylum Bacillota_I; class Bacilli_A; order Erysipelotrichales; family Erysipelotrichaceae; genus CALUZH01. The sequence goes on from CALBGK010000193.1 coordinate 11,838, forward strand.
GTAATGAAGTTATACAAGACAACACAAGTACTACATACTTCATAATATCTTCTTTAATATTAAAGTGATAGAAGACCCAAATATAGACAAGGGGCAACAATAATGTAATAGTATATAATACTTCATCACTCAATAAGAAGACATAATTATTTGGCAAGAATAAATTATATTGTAGATTATCAGCATTTAAGATATGCAAGATGAAATAAGCACCAAAGATTAATAAGTAGAGACCA
>CALBGK010000194.1 GCA_937893115.1 uncultured Erysipelotrichaceae bacterium
AGCGGCGTATCTTTTCATGGTGTCCTGACAAGAGTATATCTGGAACCTTATGGCCCATAAAGTCATAGGGCCTAGTATATTGTGGATATTCTAATAGACCATCGGTATAGCTTTCATCTTCTAAACTATCTTTAGATATGGCATTGTCTAATAATCTAATAACACTATCCATAACGACCATTGAAGGAAGCTCACCACCAGTCAATACATAATCGCCAATAGATATCTTTTCATTTGCCAACATTTCTACTCTGGCATCAATACCTTCGTAATGACCACAAATGATGATGATATGTTCCTTTTTCGCTAATTCGACGGCCTTTTCTTGGGTAAAAGGTTTAGCCTTAGGTGATGTTAGTAAAATGTGAGCATTGGGATCATAATTAGCTTTAAGCGCCTCATAGATAGGCTTAACACTCATAAGCATGCCTGCCCCACCGCCATAAGGAGTATCATCGACATGACCATAGGCATCAAGAGGGTAATCGCGAATATTTACAAGTTTTACTTCAACTATCCCTTTTTTAATCGCCTTAGCGATGATAGAAGTATTTAAAAAACCATCATACATGTCTTTGAATAATGTGAGTATCGTAAATTTCATAAAAGCCCCTCGATATGATTGATATCTATTCTCTTATCATCTAAATCGACTTTACTTATAAAATTATCGATAAAAGGAACTAGTGAACTTGAACCATCTTCTTTGATAACTCGTAAATAATTATATTTAGGTCCTTCTTCAACTCTTAATACCCTTCCCACTTTAATATCTTTAACAAAGACATCTAGGTCACATAAGTCACTAAAGTAGTACTCACCCTTTTTAAGTGATTTGATATCGGCCTTATTTTTATAGATATCTAAGTTTTTTAAATCTTCGATTAAATTGATGTCTTCATAATCTTTTAAAGTCAATAATAGTTGTCCCTTATGCATGCGATATTTAGCGACTTGATAAGGTACATAATTGCTGTCTTTTAATATATAGACAAAAGAATCGCGCATAAAGCGTTCTTTGATAAAGTCAGTATAAGTATCTATTTTCATTTCACCTTTTAGACCAAAAGGTTTAATTATCTTCCCAATCTTAATAAATTCCATTTTAAAAACCTATGCTAAGTAGAATAAAGAGAATGAAAAAAATCATTCTCTTTATAAAGCTTCAAATTTAATTACAATTTTTTTATTTTCAATCTTGGCAGCCACTTGTAGCATCTGTCTAATTGAATTAGCCATCATACCTTGACGACCAATAAGTCTGGCGATGTCTTCACTTGGCGCATAAACGTAGAGTATTACCTCATTTTCTTGTAAACTTTGCATTTGTTTAACCATGACGCCATCTGGATCATTACAAATGGGTTTTACAAGGTCTAATAATACTTTTTCAATATCGACCATTATTTAGCCATTTTAGCGTCTTGGTATTTTTTGATGATTCCTTCTTTAGAAAGAATAGAGCGTACAGTATCAGTAGCTACAGCACCATTATTAAGCCATTTAAGAGCTTTTTCTTCATCGATAGTGATAATAGCTGGTTCTTTAGTAGGATTGTAAGTACCGATTACTTCGATAAATCTACCATCACGTGGTGAACGTGAATCAGCAGCAACTATACGATAAAATGGAGCTTTCTTGGCACCCATACGATTTAATCTTAATTTAACCATATTTAATTCCTCCTCAAATTCCTTACTAATACTAATAAAAAGAAGATGCTGTGTCAAGTAAAAATACTTAACTTATATAATTTTTAATCAATTGATAAGTATTTGTCACTGCTTTTATATGCGATCTTTCCATGCCATGTGATGCACTGACACCAGGGCCAATTAAAGCGCCACGAATATCACTGCCGCCTCTTAGGGCACTAGAGACATCTGAACCATAATAAGGATAAATATCAATGGCATAACTTAAATTATTTTCTTTAGCTACACTAATTAAATCATTAGTCAACCGATAGTCGTATGGGCCACTAGAATCCTTAGCACAGATAGATACATCATATTCTGTACAATTCAAATCTAAGCCTATACAACCCATATCAACCGCAATTAATGATGAAATATCTTTTGGTATCCAACTACAGCCATGGCCTACTTCTTCATATGTCGATATCAAGAAATAGATTTTCTTATTAATCTTTATCTCGCCTCTAGATATGGCGTGTAAGATTTCAAGTAATATAGCTACAGATAACTTATCATCCAAAAATCTGCTCTTGATAAAGCCACTCTCAGTGATAACTGTCTTAGGATCATAAGCGATATAATCACCTGAGTTGATTCCTAATTTTAAGACATCTTCCTTATTTTTAACCTCTTCATCAAGTCGGATAGACATATTTTCATCATTGCGTTCTAGTTTATCTGCATCTTTATAGACATGCACCGCTGGTGAATTAGCGATAATAGTGCCAGTATATACTCTATTATCACGGGTATAGACCTTACAATATTCACCATCAAGAGTTGGTAAAAGTGGTCCTCCGACCTTAGTGATAGCTAGGCTACCATCACTTTTAATTGAGCGTACCATCAAGCCTAGTGTATCGACATGACTACAAAAACCAATAGTCTCTTCCCCTTCGCCAGCTTCGATAATAAGATTTCCTTTATTGCTTAGATAAGCTTTAATGCCTAAGTCTTCAACTTCTTTTTTCACTTCAGTAATAATCCTAGAAGTAAAACCACTTGGCGAATCGATAGCCATCAATTTCTTCAAGTGCTCAATAATATTCTTTTCTATCTCACTCATAGTTTAAATAAACCTTTCATCATCGAGAATTGCTTCATCATCTTCTTCATTCTATCGTATTGATTCATCAATTTATTGACATCATTTACTGTTGTACCACTTCCAGTAGCAATTCTTCTTTTATGAGAAGAACGAATGATAGAAGGATCTTCTCTTTCTAATGGTGTCATTGATTGAATGATGGCCTTAGTTTTTTTAAGAGCAGCATCAGCATCGACATCTTCTAATTGTTTAGAGATATCATTCATACCTGGAAGCATCTTTACTACGCTAGCTAGAGGCCCCATCTTTTGCGATTGTTCGATTTGAGTCAACAAGTCATTCATAGTAAACTTGCCTTCCATCATTCTGCGAGCACTCTTTTCAGCTAATTCAGTATCCATCTTTTCCTGAGCTTTTTCTACTAATGATACTACATCGCCCATGCCAAGTATTCTTTGAGCTAGTCTTTCAGGATAGAATACTTCCAAGTCTTCGATCTTTTCGCCGACGCCAGTAAATTTAATCGGTACTCCTGTGATGGCTTTGACCGACAAGACACCACCACCCTTAGAATCACCATCAAACTTAGTGACAATCAAACCGGTAACATCGACAGTCCATAAGATTTCATCAGGTTTTACTAATTCCTTGATATTTACTAGCTCTTGCATCAAGGCTTCATCAATCTGTAGACGACCAGCCGTATCGATTAAGACCGTATCATAAGTCTTAGACTTCGCATAGTTCATACCATCTTCAACTGTCTTTAAGACTGGCGTATCAATACCTTCAGAGAAAACTTCCACATCGATGCTTTGGCCGAGAGTCTTTAATTGATCTATGGCCGCAAGACGAATGATATCACCAGCGATAATCATTGGCTTACGTCCTTGTTTCTTCATTAAATTTGCAATCTTAGCGACATGAGTAGTCTTACCAGTACCCTGCAAACCGACAACCATTATGGTCGTAATGCCATGTTCTTTATAATTAATTCCTTCTTGATTGCCACCTAATAAGTCGATGATTTCATCATTGACTATCTTAATCAAGAGTTCACTAGGATTGATTGAATTGAGAACATCTTGACCGATGGACTTCTCTTGAACATTCTTGAGGAAATTTTTAACGACGCCATAATTGACATCGGCTTCTAGTAAAGCAACTCTAATCTCCTTTAATGTGTCCTCCATATTCTTTTCAGTAAGTTTGCCCTTACCTTGAATATTGCGGAACGATTTGGTTATTTTTTCTTGTAATGAATCAAATGCCATAATATTTCACCTACCATATTCTTTATAACAGTATAATGATAACACACAAAAAGAAAGGATAAACCTTTCTTATGCAAGAGCTGATACTTTTTCGCCGACGACTTCGAAGCGATATAGTATCTCACCGTCTCTTTCGTAATTGTTGGATTGTAAGCGACCACGAATGGCTAACATCTGTCCTACCTCAATAGTCTTAACACATTCATCAGCCATCTGATTCCATAGATTAACTACAAACGTGTCGCTGTCATAATTGCCCTCTGCATTCTTATATGGACGATTTACATCCAAATGGATTTGGGTTAGACGATTGCCATTGCTTGTCTCTTTGATTTTGGGTTCATCCTTTACATAACCGATTAAAATACACTGATTCATATTCCTCCTTTGTTACTTGCAAGTTAATGATATAAACAAATTTTAGAAATGACAAATCATCATATTTGTATATAATCGATCAAAATAAGCAGTTTTGATAATACATATTTGTATTTTTAACTATTATTCGGCAAAATTGATACCAAAGAATAATTATCATAATTAAACGAATTATATACTTCATATATATAATCAAGACTTAAACTATCGATTGCCTCGATAGTATCAAAGATATCAATACCACCTAAGATATCACGCACATAAGATAGATTGAATGAATCGATGTCATTAAAGGCATTAAAAGCCATACCTAAAAATCTTCTTTTAATCTGTGTGAGGATATCTTCATTCAATATTTTCTCTTTTAGACTACTATCAATCAATTCCTTTAGTTGAGCTTTGGTTCTACCTTCAACATAGAAGAGAATATAAGCTACATTGATATCAAAATCTACCTCATAACCAAAATAATCATTGATAAGCTTATTGTCCATCCACACTTGATATTCTGGATTTAATGTGGAGAAATGGGTCTCTAATAGAATTCTCATAGCCCATTCCTTACGCAAAGCATCCTTAGCATCTTTAAAATCAGGTTTAAGTT
>CALBGK010000195.1 GCA_937893115.1 uncultured Erysipelotrichaceae bacterium
ATCATTCTAGCTACCAATCCCATCTTTCCTCTTTGCGCCGTTTCTACAAGACTTTCCTGGATAGATTTAAAGTTAGAAGACTTTGATTTTGTGACTACATATGAGAATATGTCGGCATGCAAACCAAATCCTCGTTACTATCAGGATATTTTAAAGGAAAATGCTTTAAAGGAAGATGAAGTCATCATGATTGGCAATGATGTAAACGAAGATATCCTTCCAACATCCAAGATAGGTATTGAATCTTTGCTTATTCTTGACACTGTGATAGGTGATGTCAATAGTGTCGATGTGCCCGAGATGACTTTTGAAGAATTATTAACAGAGATTGATAAATATATTGATTAAGAGGAAATTGTTATGATTATTGGTATACCTAAAGAGATTAAGAACAATGAAAACAGAGTATCGTTGACACCGGCTGGAGCCTATGCCTTAAAGAAAGCAGGCCATGAAGTATTAATAGAAAAGGGAGCTGGACTTGGCAGCGGTTTTGAGGATTATGACTATCAAATGACAGGTGCTGTCATCCTGGATAAAGATGATGTATTTCAAAATGCTGATCTGATTGTCAAGGTAAAGGAATATCTGCCTTCAGAATATAAATATCTGAGAAAAGATCAAATGGTTTTTACCTATCTTCATATAGCTGCTGATAAAGAGTTTACTGATGCATTATTGAAAGCTAGGACGACAGCTATTGCCTATGAGACGATAACTGATGAAGATGGTCAATTGCCACTACTTACGCCGATGTCTGAAGTAGCTGGCAGAATGGCAGTGCAGGTTGGTGCACATTTTTTAGAAAAACATAATGGCGGTTCAGGCATTCTTTTAGGTGGCGTGCCTGGAGTAGCTAAGGCCAATGTCTTAGTCTTAGGCGGCGGTGTGGTTGGTTTAGAAGCGGCTAGAATGGCTTTGGGTTTAGGAGCTAACGTAAAAATATTTGAACTTAATCCAAAGCGTATGCAAGAGATAGATAGAATGTTTAATGGTCAGATAGCGACTATCTATTCCAGTGAATACAATATCAAAGAACATATCAAAGATGCTGACTTAGTGGTCGGTGCTGTGCTTGTACATGGAGCTAAAGCCCCTAAAGTCGTGAGCGAGGAGATGGTCAAGACAATGAAAAAGGGCAGTGTAATAGTCGATGTGGCTATCGACCAAGGAGGATGCATAGAGACATGTGACCATACTACTTCCCATGATGAGCCAGTATTTGAAAAATATGGTGTCTTACATTATTCGGTTCCTAATATGCCTGGAGCGGTTCCTCATACCAGTACTGTAGCTCTGTCCAATGCTACCTTGCCATATATTTTGAGGCTTGCAAATAAGGGCATTGAAGCTTTAAAAGAAGATAAAGGCTTTATGAATGGATTAAATACCTATGATGGTCATGTTACTTATGAAGCGGCAGCTAAGGCTTTTAACTATGAATACATCTGCCCTGAAACTTTATTATGAAAAAATTAGTGCTATGTGATATGGATGGGACGCTTCTAGATTCTAAGCGTCAATTGCCTAAAGAATTAGATGCGGTCATTAAAGCTTTAAAAACTGAAGATGTGAGTTTTGGCATAGCTAGTGGACGTCAATACTATCGCTTACGTAAACAATTTTCTAATTATGATGATATGCTCATCATCGCTGAAAATGGTGCCAGCGTTTACTGTGGTGACGAAAATCTCTTCTATTACGATTTAAATGAAGACTTTGTCATGAGAGCGAGCGAGAAATTATTGCCACGCTTTGACTATGGCGTTGTATATGCCGGCTTAAAAGGGTCTTATGTTCACCGAAAGATAAACGAGGCAGCCTATGACAATACAATGATGTATTGTGAAAATGTCTTCTTCTTTGATGATTTAAAGGAAATCTTAAATGAAGATAAGATAATCAAGATAGCATGTTTTGTCGAAAAGGGAAATGCTGATGAGATTATCGATGAATTCAGAAATTATCATCAAGAAGCCAAGATTGCCGTATCGGCTAAACAATGGATAGATATCAATGCCCTGGACGTTTCTAAGGGCTTAGCTTTAAAAAAGATAAAAGAATCATACTCTTTGAAAGATGAAGATTGTTATGCCTTTGGTGATTATGACAATGATATCGAATTGTTAAAAGAAGCTTATCATAGCTATGCTATGGCTAATGCTAAAGATATTATAAAAGAAGTAGCGAGATACACTTGCCCTTCTAATGATGATAATGGGGTCATTAAGACCTTGGTCAAAGAATTTAAATTAGAAATATAAGATTTATGAGCATGTAACTCAAACCACAAAGGCCCATGATAAGTATCGGGCTTTTCTTATATTTTCTAAGAGCGATAAAGGATAAGATGAATAAAGTGAAATAGATGAGAGATTTGATTATATCCTCATTTATGATGCTGGTCTGAAATAAGGAGATACATACACCTAAAATCAATGCGACGACAGCCGGTCTTAAAGCCAAGAGGATATTTTGGACAAAGGGCATCTTGCGATAGCGATAATAGATAAAGGAGATGAGACTCAATAAGATTAATGATGGGACGATGACAGCGATAGTGGCAACAATTGCACCAGTAATTCCTGCTACCTTAACACCTACGAAGGTTGCGCCATTGATGGCAATAGAGCCCGGAGTCATTTCGGATATGGTGACAAGATTATTGAATTCTGTCAGGGTCAGCCAATTGTGACTCACGAGAGTTTCGCTTTGAATAAGAGGCATGGCTGCATAACCGCCACCGATAGAAAGCAAGCCTATCTTTAAAAAAGCTATGAATAATTCGATTAAGACTGTCATATATATCTAGCTCCCACTATTTTATAGATACTGTAAACAATGCCAAGCGCCAGTGATACTAAAATGATAAGGACGACATTGATCTTAAAGACGATATTCATAAGCAGAGCCATGATCAAGATGGCGTAAAAGAAGATGTTTTTAGTTTCTATAACTTTGAGACCCAAATCAAAGACAGTATCGAAGATAATGGCTGTGACGGCGATTTGTATGCCTTCTAATAGCAAAGATACGTATAGATTATTGCTGAAGAGAGCATAGAATACATAGATTATGAGCATGATGATAAATGGCGGCAGAATAGTTCCAATGACCGAGACTAAGACACCCAAGGGGCCAGCGACATGAAAGCCGACCAAGATGGCGCAATTGACAGCGATAGAGCCAGGGCAAGATTGGGCTATGGCCACGAGATCCAACATCTCCTCGTCATCTATCCACTTTAATTCCTGGACAAATTTCTTACGCATAAAAGTCGTAATGACAAAGCCACCGCCAAAGGTAAAGGTGGAGATATAGAGATTAGCTAATAGTAATTCTTTTAATCGTTTTATTTGCATACAGAATTATTTTATAATAATAAAGATGAAAAGGATTAATGAAGTTATTGTAGTTGAAGGAAAAAATGATACAAAAAAATTAAAGAGTTATTTTGATGTAGACACGATCGAAACTAATGGCAGTCATTTATCGAAGAGTACGATTGAATTTATCAAAAAGATCAATGCGACAAGGGGAGTTATACTCTTTCTTGATCCTGATAGCCCTGGCGAGAAGATCAGAACTAAGATCAATAGTGAGATCCCTAATTTAAAAAATGCCTTCATTCTTAAAGAAGATGCGAGAACTTCTAAAAAGGTCGGTGTTGAACATGCCTCCAAAGAGATTTTAGAAGCAGCCTTAAATAATCTAGTAAGTTATGGTGAAGGTAAAGAGATATTGA
>CALBGK010000196.1 GCA_937893115.1 uncultured Erysipelotrichaceae bacterium
TTGATAATAGCCTCTAATCGATGAAAGTAAAGGCACAAAGATAATGGCGATAGTCAATATCCTAAAAAGATTATATAGGGCATTTACATCTTCGGCGCTAGCTTCAACACCCATGGTCGATGTCGCCAAAGGTCTAGCGATCAACAAGAAGATGATGGCGATGATAAAACTGCTTGCCATGATAAAGGAAGTTCCAAGTTTCCTAACTAGTAAGACAGTCTTATAGTCATTTCGACTGTAGTATTTTGCGACTAGGGCCGCAATGGCAAAAGGAATACCGGCTCCACATATTTTCAATAATAAATCGTAATAACTATAGGCAATACTATAGAATGCCATATTAGTTTCACCAGCTAATTGATTGAGGGGAACCACATAAAAAAGCCCTAAGGCTTTTGATAGAAAGACGCCAAAAGAACCTGCTAAAGCTCCCATCAATAAGGATTGTTTTTTCTTTTCACTCATTTACTAAGTACCTGCATCATAAATCTATTTCGAAGAATTCGCGATATGTAGTATCACGATTTTTATTCTTCCATTGAACTAAGACATAGAGTGTCGGATTTTCAGTAGTAGTAAAACCACTGATTGATACTCCTTTGACATATCCCAAATCGATGTCGCTTTGATTAGGGACCATATGATATTCATCACTTTCAAATATACCGATATTGGCTGTCATCGTATTTGAGTAATCTACACCCTTTTCAATCGCAATAGCTTCGATATCATACATGGTAACTCTTGCGTTGTCGATGAAAATATAGTAGCGATAACCACCATCTATATCAGATATTTCTCCACTTATATCAAAGTAGTTTGAGCTCGTACTAAAATTGGAATAAGAATTAATGAGCTCTATCATATCATAATAACGAATGACATCAGCATCATTAGCGCTTGTTCCACTATCGCTACTACAAGCTGAAAGAGAAAATATCAAAATCAGAACTAAAAATAACTTCTTCATAAATACTTAAACATTATACAAAAAATAAGCACTCTGTACAAATATAGAAAGGTTTAATCTTTAAAACTTAAAGCGAAGTAGAATTTCTTTCCCTTCTTGATAATACTTAGTTCTTTATTAAAGGCATCTTCTCTATTTAATTTAAATTCGATGTCTGTCACCTTTTCACCATTGACACTGATAGAGGAACCACTGATCAAGTCTCTAGCCTCTCTTTTAGACTTACAAGCACCAATTTGAACTAGGACATCAATTAAGCTTAGACCACTTTCAATTTCAGTCTTCTCTAAGTCACTAACACCTTGTTTAAGCTCTTCGTAAGTGAGGTCACGAATATCGCCTTTAAAGAAGGTCTCAGCTATTTTAACTGCACTTTCATAAGCTTTTTCACCATGAAGGAAAGTAATTACTTCTCTAGCCAGTGCCTTATGAGCTAGTCTTAAATGTGGCTCAGTATTATTAGAATATTCTAATTTTTCTATCTCTTCTTTAGATAAGAAGGTCAAGAATTTTAAGTAGTCAATTACTTTATCATCTTCTGAATTGACAAAGAATTGATACATCTCATAAGCCGATGTCTTATTGATATCGAGCCAAATAGCCTTACCATTACTCTTACCAAATTTAACACCATCACTTCTTGTCAAAAGAGGCATAGTGAAGGCATAAGCTTCCTTATTTAATTTCTTTCTTATGAGTTCTATACCAGCTGTGATATTGCCCCATTGATCTTGTCCTGCCACTTGCATGATACAATTTCTTGTCTCATAGAGATGTAAGAAATCTAGAGCTTGTAGTAACATATATGAAAACTCAGTATAAGTGATACCATCATCTAAACGACGCTTGACGATATCTTTGTTGAGCATGTAGTTGATATTGAAATATTTACCATAGTCTCTTAAAAAATCGATGGCATAAATATCTTTGATCCAATCATAATTATTTACAACTTCAAAACCAAAAATATCTTCAGCTTGTTTTTTTAGACAAGCAAAATTATGAGCTACTTCTTCTTTAGAAATAATAGGTCTTTCACTATCTGGTTTTGGATCGCCGATTAAAGCAGTTCC
>CALBGK010000197.1 GCA_937893115.1 uncultured Erysipelotrichaceae bacterium
CTGTCTACGATAATTTAGCTTCAGCTATATCAATATCCAAGAGTAATTATGGTAAAAAAGATATAGTCGATATTATTAAGAAAGTAGGAATGGATGAAAGCATTCTTTATAATAGAGTGACTAAACTATCAGGAGGAGAAAAACAAAGAGTTGCCATATCACGCTCTGTTTTAACAAATTCCAAGATCATTTTGGCTGATGAACCGACTGGAAATCTCGACAAAAAGACAGCATGGGAGATAATTCATTTATTTAGAAGCCTTGCGAAAGATTTTAATAAGACGATTATTATGGTTACCCATAATGAAGCTTACTTTGACTATGTCGATGAATCTTATTATCTAGATCAAGAATTAAAAAGGTTTATAGCTCATGAACATTAAGAGATATTTTTATAATATTTTGTTATCTATTTATAATCAAAAAAAAGATAGTTTCTTTTTGTTGATTGTTTTTATGCTGATGACCACTATTATTTTTATCTTTTATGGTTTTTCTATATCTTCTGAGATAATTGTCTACTCTTATGACGAAAGATTTTATGAAGAGGGTAATAAATTAGTTGAAGGTATTAAAATTCCCTATGGCAATGATGTCTTAATAGCTAAAAATACAATTATCGAACATAAATTATTGAATATTGGCGATGATATCATCTTGACAAATAATAACGGTGAGACAATTAAACTAAACGTAGCTGGTATCTATTCGAATGATAATGCAATAAATCTATTAGATGATAATCTTTATCAAAGCGATAGCTATCAAATAATCATGGATGAAAAGACTCTTCTAGACTTTGCAAGCAAAAATGATGATTTGATAATTGGTGATATCATGGTCGAATTTAAAGGTGTTGGAAATAGCGAAGAAGTTATCAATATTGTCAATAATTCATTGAGTTCATTCATTGTTCAAGGCAACGCTTATGACATAGAAATAGATGATGAACTAGCTCAAAAGTTAAAATTGCCAATTCAAAACGCTTCTAGATTGTATGGGTTGATGGTCACAGTCTTCTTTGTAACGCTCACTATCTTATTAATTTTCATCTTAGTATATTGTGTTAAAAACCGTACTAAAGAATATGGCATTTGGATGACTATGGGTCTCAATAAGATATCGTTAGTATTAAAGTTTTTCATCGAAGTATCAATCCTGATGTCGGCGGCATTCATCATTTGCTTGCCTTTATCTAAAGTTATCTTTAGACAGATCAATAATTCGATGGTTGAACAAAACGATTATACGCAAGCACAGATAATGCATCTATATGATACAGAAGTGGATACACAAGTAGTTGAAAGTGAAGAATATCTAGTTGAAATTGATGTTAGTGAGTATATAAATATTTATTTATTTTTATTGCTGATATGTCTATTATCCTCACTTATTTCCTTCATCTCATTATTCAATAAAAAAGTGATAGAATTTATTAAATAGATTAATCGATATTATTTGAAATATCGCTCTTTATATGCTAAAATACATGTGTTATAGCCTCTTTGGAGTCTATAACCGCTCAAAAAAGGTTCCTAAAATGATTATTCATTACCTTCATGGCGCGTCTTAAGAAGAAAAGGAGGTGCACTATGTACGCAATTATCGAAACAGGCGGAAAACAACTTAAAGTTGAACAAGGTTCAGTTATCTATGTTGAAAAATTAGATGTTCAAGAAGGTGAATCATTTACATTTGATAAAGTTGTTGCGCTAGGCGGTGATGCGATGAAACTTGGCAATCCATATGTTGAAGGAGCAAGCGTTACTTGCAAAGTAGAAAAACAAGGAAAAGCTAAGAAAATTGTTATCTTCAAGTACAAAGCTAAAAAAGGTTCTACAAGAAGAAAACAAGGTCATCGTCAACCATATACTAAATTGACTGTTGAAAGCATTAATGCCTAATGGTTAAAGTCATTTATAGCATTGATGACGATATGATTACTTATTTAAATGTAAGTGGTCATGCGAATAGTGCTGATAAGGGCAAGGATCTTATCTGTGCTGCTATCAGTTCTATCATGTTTGGATTGATGAATGCTATCGACTTATTAGAAATCGATGATGTTGATATTATCGATGCTGGTAATAAGATAGAGATCATCAATAAGACGAAAGATATGAGACTTAATGATTATTTAAGTCTTGTCATGATTCAATTAAAGACAATAGAAGAATCATATAAACAATATATTAATATAAAAAGAAAGGAGCTATCATGAAATATATCTTAGATATTCAATATTTCGCTTCTAAGAAGGGTGTAGGTTCCACAAAGAACGGTCGTGATTCTCATTCAAAACGCTTAGGCGCTAAGAAATCTGATGGAGAATTTGCAACTGCTGGTTCAATCCTATATCGTCAAAGAGGAACAAAGATTCATCCAGGCACAAATGTAATGCGTGGTGGTGATGATACTTTATTCTGTACTGTAGATGGTATAGTTAAATTTGAACGTTTAGGAAAAGATCGCAAGAAAGTTTCTGTTTACCCAGTAGCTTAGATAGTTGAAGCCCTTTTATAGGGCTTTTTTAAAGGAGAAATATGCAATTTATCGACAAAGTAAAATTACATTTAAAAGCTGGCAATGGCGGCGACGGAATCGTTGCCTTTAGACGTGAAAAATATGTCCCTTTAGGTGGTCCATCTGGCGGTGATGGAGGTGATGGTGGTTCTATCATCTTTGAAGTAGATACTAATAAGTCTACCCTTTTAGATTTGCGCTACACTAAGCAGATTAAGGCTCAAAATGGTGAAAATGGCAAGAATAAGAAGATGTATGGGGCGGACAGTGATGATGTCATCGTCAAGGTACCTCTAGGAACAATGGTTAAAGATGCAAGTACTGGTAATCTAATCGCCGACTTATGTAAAGTAGGCGATAGGGAAGTCATCTGCAAGGGTGGCAAAGGTGGCAAGGGTAATCGTCACTATGCAACTTCTCGCAATAGTGCACCAGAATATGCCCAACTTGGCGAAAGCGGTGAAGAAAAGGATGTCATCGTTGAATTAAAGTTATTAGCTGATGTGGGATTAGTTGGTTTTCCTAGTGTAGGTAAGTCGACATTCTTATCAGTTGTATCTAATGCACGACCAGAAATAGCTGATTATCCTTTTACGACTTTGCGACCACAACTAGGTTTAGTTAAAGTTGATGATACTAGCTTTGTCATTGCTGATTTGCCAGGACTTATCGAGGGAGCTAGCGAAGGAAAGGGACTTGGCCATGACTTTCTAAAACATATCGAGAGATGTCGAGTAATCTTACATATAGTTGATATGGGTGCTAATGATGGACGCGATCCTTTAGAAGACTATCGTATCATTCAAAAAGAATTAGCTAGTTATCCAGTTAATCTAGCTGCTAGGCCATCTATCGTCTTGGCCAATAAGATGGACCTTGATGGTGCAAGTGAAAATCTCATGAGATTTAAAAAAGCCTATCCCGATGTTGAAGTATATGAGGCTAATACCATTATTAATGAAGGCTTACAGATAGTCTTATATCGATTGAAGGAATTGCTCAATGAGACACCTTACTTCCCAATTTATGACAGCGAAAAATCTAGTCAAAGAGTTGTCTATGAATATAAGGAAGAATATCCATTTAAGGTATTTAATGAAGGTAATGGCATCTATCGCGTAGAAGGAGAAAAACTTAGTCGTCTGCTCAGTCAAGTTGATTTTGATGATGAAGATAGTATCGTCCGCTTCTCTAATCAATTAAGGAAACTTAAAGTTGATGAAGCTTTACGTGAAAAGGGCTGTAAAGATGGCGATAGAGTTTATATCGAAGACTTTGGCTTTGACTTTATCGAAGAAGAATAATAGAACTAAAGACATCAGAGATATTTTGATGTCTTTTTAATATCAGGGGCAAGCTAAAGACTGGATATTGTTATAGTGAGTTGATGAGCTTTTTGGTATAATGATTGTATGATTGGATTTATCAGAGGGAAAGTTTTTGATTTTGGTTTGGATTATTGTTTGATAGACACGGGCACTATTGGCTATCGCATTAATTTTTATCATCCTGAAAGTCTTAAACTCAATGAAGATGTAATTATCTATACTTACCAAAATGTGCGAGAGGATGAAATCAGTTTATATGGTTTTCTCTCTTTAGATGAATATGATTTATTTGTCAAACTCATTTCGGTAAAAGGTCTAGGGCCTAAGATTGCATCTAATATCTTAGCCGCAACAACAACTAGTGCAATAAAAGAAGCAATTGAAAATAATGACGTCACTTTTATGAAGAGACTACCAGGTATAGGCGCCAAGACGGCATCACAGATTATCTTAGACTTAAAGGGCAAGCTAGTTGAAAGCAAGACTATTGATACTAATAATGAGAAGATGAAAGATGTCATCGAAGCTCTAAAGTCACTAGGATATAAAACTAATGAAATTACGCCAGTCATCAAGAAGATTGAAGGGGAGGATTTGTCTATAGATGCCTATATTAAAAAGGCACTAGGACTATTATTGAAGTGAGGAAAATATGTCAGAAGAAAGAATTTTATCACCCGATAATCTCTACCAAGATGAAGATGATATCAGTTTAAGACCACAATCAATCAAAGATTATGTCGGCCAGAAAACTTTAAAAGAGAATTTAGAAATATTTATTCAGGCTGCCAAGATGCGTGATGAATCTTTAGACCATGTCTTATTATATGGACCTCCAGGTTTGGGTAAGACGACTTTAGCTTATATCTTAGCTAATGAAATGGGCTCAAAAGTAAAAGTTACCAGCGGTCCAAGTATTGAAAGAAGTGGAGATTTAGCTGCTATACTATCGACACTTGAGGCTGGAGATATCCTTTTTATCGATGAGATACACCGCTTGCCCAAGGCGATAGAAGAAGTTCTATATCCGGCAATGGAAGACTTTTGTATCGATATAGTTGTCGGAAAGGAATCAGGGGCTAGGTCTATTAGATTAGATTTACCACCCTTTACACTAGTAGGAGCTACTACTAGAGCAGGAGATGTCTCAGCTCCACTGCGTGATCGCTTTGGTATTGTCTCTAAATTAGAATATTATACTAATGACGAGCTTGAACAGATATTAAAACGTACTGCTAAGGTTTTCCATATCACAGCTCAAGATGAGGCAGTGAGGGAAATTGCTAAACGTTCAAGAGGAACACCACGTATTGCTAATAGACTATTTAGAAGAGTTAGAGACTTTGGCCAAGTATTAAACGAAGGCGAGATCGACTTAGATTTGACTCGTGATGCCCTCAATCGCTTAAAGGTTGACTCTTTAGGCCTAGATAGTGTAGATATTCGCTATCTCAGGGGGATTATTGAACGCTTTAACGGTGGACCGGTCGGCTTAGAAGCCATAGCCTCGGCCATCGGAGAAGAAACGATGACTTTAGAAGATGTCTATGAACCATACCTTCTACAAATTGGTTTTATTAACAGAACGCCAAGGGGTAGGGTCGTAACTTCTAAAGCTTATGAACATCTAAAAATTGATTTACATCAATCTTTATTCTAAATGCTAGTTCACTAGCATTTTACTTTATTGTTTATTAAGAGGGTATCTATTATGTCAAAAACAAAAAAAGATTATTTATTCGTCGTATTAGCTTTATTTATTATCTTTAGTAGTTATTTTTCTAGTGGTTTTATGGGTCTTAGTGCTGACGCTATAAAACTTTTAGCTGTTTTTGTTGCTTCTTTGATCTTATGGATTTTTGTATCTATTGATTGGCCTAGTTTTATTACTATTTTATTCTTAGGTCTCATTCCTAGCCTGGGCTTTAATCAAGTATTTAAGGATGCCTTCGGCAATAGCACTGTCGTCTTTTTAATCTTTACTTTTATCTTAGTTTATCCTCTTTCTAAGACTAATTTCGTTAAACGTTGTACTATCTTTTTTATCACTAATAAGATTGCAGCTAAAGGGCCATGGTTTTTCGTTGCCTTTCTTTTAGCTTCAGTTACTTTTATGGGCCTATTTATTTCTCCATCTGTCTTATTTGTTGCCTTTTTACCATTTTTAAAAGACATCATTGAAGTTTTAGGCTTAAAAAAGGGCTCTAAGACAGCTAATATGCTGATGATGGGTTCAGCTATATGTATAAATCTATCATCAGGTATGACAGCGATAGGACATGTATGGCCAACGATGGCCATTGGCTACTATAAGGCTTTTACAGGTCTAGATATCAATCAATTTCAGTATATGGCCTTTGGTATTCCTAGCGGCTTAATCATTATTATCTTATTATTTCTCGCTTATCGCTTCATTTATCGACCCGATGATATTAATCAAATAGATGTAAGTAGAGCTAATGTTCTAAAAGGAGATATACCTTCTATTGATTTAAAAGAAAAAGTCATTTTATTGACTATGTTGCTAACGGTAGTTTTATGGGTGATGCCAAGTTTACTACAAGGTATATGGCCTGCATTTTATAACACCATTAATGCTTATACCAGTGCTTTTCCACCCCTTATTGGTTGTCTAATATTATTTATTATTAAAATAGATGATAAACCTATTCTTGATTTTAAAGAAGTTTCTAGCAAAGGTATATTATGGGGCAGCATTATTATGACAGCTGCTGCTACGGCTTTAGGCGCAGCTTTAACCAATGATACCTTAGGTATTAGCTATCTTTAAATCTATCAATTTATGTACAAAGTTTATCACCGACGTTGATGATTGCCTTTTTTGTTTTATGGGCTTTAGTGGAAACTAACTTCTCTAGTAATATCGTTACTACGACAGTAGTTAGTAGTGTCGCCTTAACTGTTTTGACATCTTTAGATAATAATGTAGTATCAATAGCTAGTGTAATCATGATGATAGGTTTTGCAGCCAGTGTATGCAATATGACACCAGCTGGTCAAAGTACTGTCAATACAGTAGCTATAGGTTCTAATTATACAGATACTAAATCAATGTTTATTTGGGGATTAGTAGTAGCTATTATTGCCTTTTTGGTACTAGTCTTTGTATCTTATCCTTTGGCCACTTTAATTATTTGATTTATAGACTAGTTCGACATAGTTAAAATATTTAAGACTATTTTTATAATCAGCACGAATAGTTAATTTATTTTTTAACCAATAATTTTTAAATTCGACATCAATATCTTTCCTAGATTCCATTAAACCTTCTAAGAAACTGATTGTTTCAAAATATTCCGAATTACTAACAATCGCTTTAATGCTTTCACCAGTAATTAAGGCTAAGTTCAAGACAGTATTGGCATTACTGTCTTTTTCTATATAGAAGCCCATAACAAAATTAATAGGGACATATTTATTAGCAAATCTTAGCCAATGATCTGATACTTCAACTAACTTGTTTACTTGGCGAAATTCTTCTTTTTCCATCATGGCAATTAAGTCTTTATCTTTAAATGAATCATAGACAAAGTCAAAGTCTTCAAATTTATTGCGATATACTCTTTTATACCAATAATAGTAGTAACAAGCCCATGCGCATGAGAAGATAAATGTCATGATATATGATGTGATAGCAGGGAAATGGGCAGTATAGATGATTGATAATATCATAGCTATTGAAGCTATGATGAATATGATATTTAAAATGATATTTCTTGATTTATTACTTTTGATGGTCATGTGTATGCTCCTTATATCTTTATCTTATGCTTAATTATAGAAAATTAAAATCTTATCTTATTTATTTCACAAAAAACTTGCATTATAAAAACAAATTTAATCACTTTGTTGATGATATGTAATAAATTTCCTACATTTTAATTTTGTTTTGTATTGAATACGATTTTAGTTTTGTATATAGAAATTTAATAAAATAGATGTCAATTGACAAAGATGTTTGATTATTTTTAAGATAGATATATCATTTAAAATAGCAGTTGGTATAAAGGGGGATACATATGCTTAAAAAAATATCTATTATTTTATCCATTATATTCTTATTGACTAATCAAAATGTTTTATTACATGCAGATAACTATACTGATGATAGTAAAGAAAATAGTGATATCAATGAAATAAACAAGAATGATTATTCTAATGAAGAATATGAAGAAATTTACGAAATAGAATTATACGAATTTAAGGGCGACGGTGGAAATAACGGTAAATAATTGTCTATGATAAATGAGCAATTAAAAAGAATTATCGTTTCTAGAATTTTAAGATATCAGTTGGATCAATGCGATATTTCTCAGATACAATTAGCAAATCAACTTAAGAAAAGCAGACAAAATTTAAATCAAATATTTAAAGGTAAAATATCCATTTATCCAAGAACCATAAATCAAATTCTGCAAGAATTGGGCGTTAATGACAAATTCTTTGACAATGATGAAAAATATGAAGAGTTATGTAATTTGCTTAACGTCTGTTTGAAAGAGTTTTATTGTTGTGAATTTGATAAATGTTTAAATCATATAAATGAAATAGAGAATCTTTCTTATAAATACAGTTATTTTACTCCTAAACGTATAATCGCTTTGGCAGTGAAATATTCTATTGTTGAAGATTATGATGGGTTGTTTGAATGCATAAGTGTATTAGAAAATTATTTTAGTGATGTATTAGATAATGAAAGCGAAATAGCTTATCTTATCTTGGCTAGTGATTATGAGATAGAGAATGGTGATTTTGAAAGTGCACTTAAACATTTAGATAAAGCTTCGAAAATATCAACTTTGTTATATGATGCAACAGGCATGATTTATATGTTTATAGGAATGATCCATTTTTGGAGATGGCAACCAATACAAGCTATAGTTAACGATAATAAAGCCATTAGTTTCTTTGAAAGAACATCTAATTTTTATCGTTTAGTGGCAGTATTTAATAACATCGGAGCATGTTATGTTCAATTGAAAGAATTTGATATAGCCGAAAGTTACTTCCTTCAATCAGTAAATAGATCTAAACAAATTGGTAGAGAAAAAACGCTTATTGGTGCTTATTCTAATCTTGCCAATATGTATCGTCAAAGCAAAAGATATGAAGAATCTATTGAATATGGGAAAATGACATTAAGTAAATCAAGGAATAATGTTTCCGCAATGCTATCTGTTGCTTGGTCTTCATTTTATTTAAATGATCTTAAAACGGCATCAGATTATAAAAAAATGATTATACCTTTTATACATGAAGGCAATAGAAGAAATCTATTTATTGAATTGCTTGATTTATATATAAATCAAAAAGAAATAGAAGCCAAAATTAGTAAATTAGAAGAAATGGTATATTTATTTGATAAAGATGGCGATAGAAACAATATGATGTTTTGTGCAGAAATGTTATTAGATGAATTGGAAAAAACGCAAGATTATAAAAAACTATATAAGTATCAAAAAACTGTTCTAAATGTATATCATTATTGATGATGTCAATTGACGAAACTATAGTCTATCAAATTACTAAATGGTATATTTTAATTGAAAATAAGTAAGCGCTATCAACTCCTAGGTTAAAAGTATATCGTTGATTAATCTTGCTATTTTCAAGAAAGGAATAAATATGAAAATGAAAAAGATAATACTTTTTGTAGCGATGATTTCATTGTTTCTTCCAACTCAATTATCCGCAAATGATAATTATTCTGAAGAAGAAAATGCAATTAAGTCTTCTTCTGTTGAACTTGCAGAAAAAATGTTAGATAGTCTTAATACTGAGTTATACATTGTGTCAAGGACACCATTATATGATGGAGAAGACAATATAAATGGTTTCCTATTTCACTTATCCAACGGAAACAAGAGCGGATATATGATAGTTTTTAATGTAGAAGGAAGACTAAAAGTAACAGAGTTCTCTTTAGATGACGATTTACCTATTGTCGGAAATCAAAAGTTATACTATGGAGGATTAGCATCTTATTCCATAAAAAATAATGGAACGTTATATAATGTTTATACGAATAAAGAAATTTCAAACGCTTATATCGCCAAACCTTTAATTAACTATGGCAAAGAAAAAAAGATTGCCCCGATGTCTGCTGTATCGTTCAATGTTGGTTATTCCTCTTTGGATAACACAATGGCAAAAATAATGCAAAGAGAAGTTTCGCCATACGGAAATGCAAAATGTATGCAAACTGCTGCCGCAATGCTTATTCAATATTGGGATGAGTATAAAGTCGGATTTGGAAACTTCACTAATAAAAAAGGGGTTGATCTAGTTCGGGAAATAGAAAATTATGTGCCATTAAAACCTGATAAATCAGGAACTTATCTATCTACTTTGGTTAGCGGCATGAGAAATTATATTTCCGACAAAGGGTTTAATTATTCGGTATCTTCTCATGCTTGCGATTTAAATAACGATACATTGCCAGAGAACTATATTTTAACAGTAAAGCAAGATATTTTGAACGAAAGACCTAGCATTGTAATTGTTGGTCAAGATGCTGAGTACAGTGGGAATAACGGTATAGATTTAGAAGGGACAACCATGCATGCTATGACTGTAATTGGAACAACAACTGCAATGATAGATACGGGTGATAATGTTGATTACTTACGAGTAATTGACCCATGGGATGGAATATCCAAGTATGTTGCTTGGGATCCGTATAATTGGGAGGCCAGAGATTACTTTGCTATTTACGCTATTGTTAGAATTAACATTACAAAATGAACAAAATGCATTCTGTTATGAACAAAATACATTCTGTTTCTCGTTTCTTGATATTATTTATTATTGTCATTAGTCTCAGCTCTTGTAGTGGTAATACTGA
>CALBGK010000198.1 GCA_937893115.1 uncultured Erysipelotrichaceae bacterium
CGACAGGACAATTGAAATATTGCGCAGCAATACAGGCAATACCTATGCCTGATGACTCTATCGTGAGTATCTTTGTAATCTTGTCACTAGGAAATAATCTTCTAAATTCTTTACCAATTTCGTTAATAAAAGGAATATCCATCTGATGGTTGAGAAAACTATCAACCTTTAAGACATTGCCTTTCAAGACTCTTCCTTCTTTTAAGATCTTCTCTTTTAATAATTCCATTTTTCCCCCTTAGTCCTTAATGGACATCAAAATAACTTCCCCCAATAAATTCTTTTAGTATTGAAGTGGCTGGGATTACATCGCTTTTCGCTTCTTTGATAAAGCTAAATATCTTTAACAATCTTCTAGCGACCATATATTCTTTCTCATCCTCTTTAATCTTTAATAGTTCAGGAACGATATATGATTTCAAGATGGCTAATTCGTAGACCATAGAAGAATTGAATATCCAATCGGCATTCTCTTGATATGGATAGATATATAGATTCTCTCCTCTTACTACCTTAGACCAGAGATCTATTGTCTCTTTAGCTGGATAATTTCTAAACTGTTTATCGCGGACAATGCGGCGAATTAAGCGATAGTCACTAGTTTTAATATGATTGTGATTATCGAGATTCAAATGTGTCAGAGCATTGATATAAATGCGATAGATCATATTTTCATCGATATTTTTTGTCACTAGAGGATTTAGACCGTGAATACCTTCAATGATTAATAAATCATCTTCTTTGAGCTTAAAAAAGCCCTCATGATATTCTCTTTGGCCAGTTTTGAAATTGAAGCGAGGAAGCTTGACTCTTTTGCCTAGTAGTAGCTTATTCATTGTACTTTGAAATAATTTTAAGTCAACTGCTTCTGGATTTTCAAAATCATAACTGCCATCAGCAAAACGTGGTGTATCTTCTCTATTTTTATAAAAGTCATCCATCGACAAGATAGTCGCATTTTTACCATAGAGTTTTAAATGGAGGGCTAGACGATTAGAGAAAGTCGTCTTACCGGCGCTAGATGGCCCTGCGATCAAGATGATACGCGTCTCAGGATTATCATTGACGATAGAAGAAGTTAAGTCTAAGAGTTGTCTATCGATGACAATTTCTGATATCAAGACTAAATCATCAAACTTAGCCTTTAAATTCTTCGCATTTAATTCTGCGACATTGCTGGCGCCGATGACACTGCCCCATCTTTCATATTCCATAAAGACATCAAAGAGCTTAGTCTCATGGAAATAGCCCCTTTTTCCAATCCAGATGCCATTGCGATAAGTACATATTTCAAAATCTTTTAAGTAGCTTGTATCATAGACCAAGGCATCACTTAAAAAGAAATCATAATACTTATCTAATTTATAGACGGTAATACTTTGTGTTTTTAATTCCTTTAATATAGCTAATTTATCTTCATCATTTTTAAAGATGATTTTAGCCTTATCTAAAGACATAGTCATTTTTTTAAATAATAAATCTTGAGCTATCATGTCCTTCATCAAAGCTTCAACTTTTTCAAATGAGAGATATTCAGCATTTTCTAAAGTTAAATATAAACCATTAGTAAGTGAGTGTCTAACAGTGACATTGATGCGCTTACCAAGTTTTTTAATAGCAACATTAAATAAGAAGAGCAAACTTTTTAGATATATCTCCTTACCCACTTCCCCATCATCTAAGACAGAGACAATTTTATCATCTTTATTAGGAAGATAATTTAAATCTTCTAACTTATCATTCACTAATACAGCTAAGACATGCCTATCCTTGATATAGTCATGCATATGTTTATTTTTTTGATATTTGATCTCTTTTTTATCTATTTGCATCTTACTATCCTCCTCAGGTAATCACTGACTTCTATAAGCATATCTTCACTCAGAGTATAAAAAGACCACTTACCATCTTTTTTAATCTTTACAACCCCTGAATCCTTAAGTATCTTCATATGATGCGATAAGGTTGGTTGAGAGATGTGTAAGTATTCTAATAATTCTGTAGCATTCAAGCTTTTATCCTTTAATAATTTGATTATCTTTAAGCGACAAGGATCGCTAAAAGCCTTCATAATCTTGGCATTTATTTCAAAATTTTCTCTATTTAGTTCATTCATATTGATATTTCTCTATATATCAATGATACTAAATAAAAAGTCTTTCTTAAAGAGAAAGACTAATTATTATTCATGATAATGATATTTCCCTTGGCTTTAGGATCATCCATAATAATTTCCTCAACAGATGGAACTTTAATATTTCCACTATATGGATTTTTAATCGATATCATCGGCGTAGTGATTTCAGCTTCCACTTCCGACTTTTCAAAAGCTAAGTCTGCATCTAACATCTTACAATTGATAAGTTTGAGGTTCTTGCAGTAACAAAATGGTTGCGTACCTCTGATTTCACAATTTATAAAAGTTAAATTATTACTATACCAAGCTAAGTATTCACCTTTGATAATAGAATCTTTAATGACTACATCCTCAGCATG
>CALBGK010000199.1 GCA_937893115.1 uncultured Erysipelotrichaceae bacterium
TTATCAAGATTAGAACTAGCCTATGCGCCAGCTTACTTATCAGCTAAATCGCCAGCAAATTATCTGGGCTTTATCGCTGAAAATATCATCAATGGCTTAGAAGAATTTGTGAGTGTAGATGAGGTGCTAAAAGATGGTAATATCATTTTAGATGTCAGGGATGAAGATGAGTATTCCCTAGGGCATATTGAAAATAGCATCAATATACCTGTCGATAAATTGCGTAATCGCCTCGCTGAATTATCTAGATATAAAGATAGTATTATTGATGTCTATTGTGAGGTAGGAATAAGAGCACATATAGCCGCTAGAATATTAAAAGCTAAAGGTTTTAAGGCAAGGAATATCTCTGGTGCCTATCTAAGTTATAAAGCACAATAGATATGATATGAACCACCATTAACTTTGAATAGGCCCATGCCGTCACTATCGATAACTACTTTTTCACCAATCTGATTAGTAATATCGACATATGTTTGACCGACGTGGGTTTTTCCTATATACATCTTCTTTTCTCCACCTGGCCCATCAGATAAGATGACCGCAAAGCCACTTTTGGGATTTTCGTCACCTTCAAAAGTCCAACCGATGATATCAAAGTGATCAAAATAGTCATTTCTTTTACCTATCATCTTACTGCGCCTTATCTTCAACATCTGGTCTATCTCCTTGTGGAAACTTCTAGAGTTAGTTTTTTTAATGCCATAGTAATCGCCATAAAAGACACAAGGATAGCCCTCATCACGCAAGAGTATCATGGCATAGGCCAAAGGTTTAAACCAATCAGTTACTATAGTTTGAAGGGCTTGACCAGCTTGTGTATCATGATTTTCGACAAATGTACAAGCCTTAGTACTCCTTCTTCCAACTAGGGTATCATTGAAGATAGAACCCATATCAAAATAACCTGAGTCATTACAGGCTCTAAAGAAATTAAAGTGTAATGGGACATCAAATAGGGAGAATGAATTATCATTTTCATCAAGATATGAAGTGAGAGTATTAATATCACTAGACCAATATTCTCCAACTGTAAATAATTCTTTTTGAGAATATTCGCGCAGGTATTTGAGCCAGTCTTTAAAGAAATATCTATCGATATGTTTCAATGCATCTAAGCGAAAACCGTCGACATTAGTTGTTTCTAAATACCACTTGCCATAGTTATATAGTTCCTTAATAACTTCTGGATTTTCGAAATTGACATCAGCACCCATGAGATAGTCGTAGTTGCCTTTTTCAGTATCTACATCGCTATTCCAAGTATCAGATATTTTATAGATAGCACTTCTCTCTTTACGATTGTCATAGTCGACTCCAGTGAAGTGCGTTTTATTCCATTTAAAACTAGAATATTTATTATTTCTTTTAGGATAATTAAAAACTGTCCAAGCTTCTATCATCTTATCATTTTCGATAGTTATATTGCGATTATTGCTGTCGAGGACATCGACTTCGACAAGTTCAGTACTGTCAGCACCCATCTTATGATTGAAGACCATGTCGGCGTAGACATCGATATTATGCTTATGTAATTCTTCAATAGCTTTAAGATATTCATCCTTAGTACCATACTTAGTAGCTATGCTGCCTTTTTGGTCAAACTCCCCTAAATCATAGAGGTCATACGCCCCATAACCGACATCGTGAATACCAGCTTGACCCTTAGATGCAGGAGGTAGCCACAAGGCAGTAAAACCAGCTTCTTTAAGAGAAGAAACATTAGAAATAATCTTTTTATATAAAGATGCATCATCATCTAAATTCCATTCAAAGTATTGAAACATTACGCCATTTTTTATCATATGCATCCATTCCTTCTATTAATTTAATTCTATAGATAAAGTATGCTATAATCAAGGAAGGAGGATAATAAGATGAAGGACTTAAAAGGAACAAAAACTGAAAAGAATCTGATGGAGGCATTTGCTGGCGAATCACAAGCTCGCAACAAGTATACTTTCTATGCCTCAAAAGCTAAGAAAGAAGGCTATGAGCAGATATCAGCAATTTTTCAGGAAACTGCTGCCAATGAAAAAGAACATGCTGAATTATGGTTTAAATACCTTCATGGTGGTGCCGTTCCAACAACAACCGTTAATCTAGCTGATGCTGCAAGTGGTGAAAACTATGAATGGACAGACATGTATGCTCGCATGGCTAAAGAAGCTAGAGAAGAAGGCTTTGATGAAATAGCTGATAAGATGGAAGGCGTTGGAGCTATCGAAAAGACTCATGAAGAGAGATATAAGAAATTATTAGCTAATATCGAAACTGGACTAGTATTTGATAGACCAGAAGAAGTTGAATGGGTTTGCCGCAATTGCGGACATATCCATAAAGGTGTATCTGCTCCTGAG
>CALBGK010000200.1 GCA_937893115.1 uncultured Erysipelotrichaceae bacterium
TCTGAAGAAGATATGGATGTCTTATTGCACTTAGATACGATAGAAGATTATGGTGAACATGACTTCTTTCCAGTATTTAGTGCCAAAGATCAAAAAGATAATAAATAATGAAAGGAAGGATTTTATGAAACAAACAGCCGGAAGAGATAAACTTGGTAAATTAGCTCCTGAATTCGCTCGATACAATGACGATGTCTTGTTTGGCGAAGTGTGGTCTAGAGTTGACAAATTGTCATTGCGTGATCGCTCGATGATTACAATTGCCGCCTTGATGGGTGCTAAAAACTTCCCACAGGTAAAATCACATTTAGAAATGGGTAAGGCCCACGGTATCACTAGACAAGAAGCGGTAGAGATTGTTACGCAATTAGCCTTCTATACTGGCTGGGCTAATGCTTGGACAGTGCTACCTATGGTAGCTGAAGTATATGGGGAAGATGCAGAAGATGATGAATTTAAACCTATGTTTGGCATGGGACAACCAAATGATGCTTACGCTAAATACTTTATCGGCAATAGCTATCTAAATCCGCTTGTCGATAGTACTAGTCCTCTATTTTTAGCTAATGTGACTTTTGAACCTGCCTGTCGCAACAATTGGCATATTCATAAATCGACAAAAGGCGGAGGACAGATACTCATCTGTACTGATGGTGAAGGTTGGTATGGTGAAGAAGGTAAAGAAATTCAAAGCTTAAAACCTGGCAGTGTCGTAGTCATTCCGGCAAATGTCAAACATTGGCATGGTGCTAAGAAGGATTCTTGGTTTAGCCATATCTCTATTGAAGTTCCAGGAGAAAATACTTCTAATGAATGGCTAGAGAAAGTCGATGATGAATACTACAACAACTTATAGAAAATTACCTAGTACGATATTATATTTACTTTGACATTATATTTTTAAAGTGCTACCATATGAGCAAGTAAACCGATGAGGCGGAGATAACGGTAGTCATGCCTTTCAAGAGAGCCTGTGATGCTGGGATACAGGTAAGATACAAACTATCAAATGGACCGCTAAGGGCATTGTCAAATGCATTTTATGCAAAGTATTCAATGACGTCATAACTTACGTTAGTAGTTGAAGATATGTTGGTATCTTAATGAGCGCATGTTTACCATGAACTAAGGTGGCACCGCGGATATGATTTAATATTCGTCCTTGGTAGTTTTCTATCGAGGGCTTTTTAATTTCTTCCTCGATAGGTAGAAGGGAAGAAAATATGTCAAAGGAAAAAGGAAGATTTGGACTCTATGGTGGTCAATATGTATCAGAAGTATTGATGGACGCCATCAAAGAACTAGAGAAGGCTTATGCCTATTATAAGGAAGATGCTAAGTTCAATGAGGAACTGACTTATTTGCTCAATGAATATGCTAATAGACCATCACGCCTTTATTATGCAGCTAATATGACTGAAGACTTAAAGGGTGCCAAGATTTATTTAAAAAGAGAAGATTTAAATCATACTGGTGCTCATAAAATCAATAATGTCTTAGGTCAAGTATTATTGGCTTCAAAGATGGGTAAGAAAAGAGTTATAGCGGAAACTGGTGCAGGCCAACATGGCGTAGCTACAGCGACTGCCTGTGCTCTTATGAATATGAAATGTACCATTTTCATGGGAGAAGAAGATACGAAAAGACAAGCTTTAAATGTCTATAAGATGCGTCTTTTAGGAGCGGAGGTCGTAGCTTGCACAAGCGGCAACAAGACTTTGAAAGATGCCTGCTCAGAAGCGATGTTAGAATGGGCAAAGAGTATCAAGGATACCTATTATTGTCTGGGATCAGCTACTGGTCCTCATCCTTTTCCAACCATGGTTAGAGACTTTCAATCGGTGATATCTAAAGAGATTAAAAGTCAGATATTAGAAAAAGAAAATCGTTTACCCGATGCGGTCATAGCTTGCGTTGGCGGAGGTTCTAATGCCATTGGTGCCTTCTATCATTTTATCGATGATAAGGATGTAAAACTCATAGGCGTTGAAGCGGCTGGTAAAGGTATTGATACCAAGCTCACTGCAGCGACTATCAATACTGGTAAAAAGGGTATCTTCCATGGCATGAAATCCTATTTTTGCCAAGAAGGTGGCCAAATCATTCCTGTCTATTCAGTATCAGCTGGACTAGACTATCCTGGTATCGGTCCTGAGCATGCCTATTTAAATGATATAAAAAGAGCTAGCTATGTAGGAATTAAAGATGATGAAGCTATTGAAGCCTTTGAATACTTGTCGAGAAAAGAAGGTATCATTCCAGCTATCGAATCAGCTCATGCCTTAGCTTATGCGATGAAATTAGCTCCGACGATGAGCAAGGATCAAATTATTGTCGTCAACTTGTCAGGAAGAGGTGACAAGGATTGTGCTAATATCGCCAGAATTAAAGGGGAGGCCATTTATGAATAAAAATCTTATTCCGGTACTTGTAGCTGGCTATCCAAGTTTAGATGAATTTAAATCAATACTTAAAAAGCTTGATAAATATGTCGATACCATG
>CALBGK010000201.1 GCA_937893115.1 uncultured Erysipelotrichaceae bacterium
GTGATATCATAGCTTTATTTATCGCTAGTTCTATTATTTCTTTACTATCAGAAATATTGGCTCGTCTATTACATTGTCCAACGACTGTCTTTTTAATCTGTGCTCTAGTTCCTTTGGTACCAGGAGGAGGCATGTATTATACAATATTAGAAATAGTTAATTATAATCTAAATGAAGCTTTGATTATGGGCATCAATACCTTAGCTCAAGCCTGTTCCATCGTGATGGGTTGTACTTTAATATCTAGTATCTTTTATACGATCAATTATGGAAAAAATAAGACGTTGTAAGTGGGTTAACTTATATAATCCAAATTATATTAAATATCATGATGAAGAGTGGGGCGTATTAAATCTAGATGAAGACTATCTCTTTGAAATGCTCATTCTAGAATCATTTCAAGCCGGCTTATCTTGGGAATGTGTGCTCAATAAAAGAGAAGCTTTTAAAAAAGCCTATGATAGCTTCGATATCAATAAAGTAATAAATTATGATGACACCAAGATAAAAGAGCTATTAAATAATCCTGATATCATTAGAAATAAATTAAAGATAAAAGCCAGCATTGATAATGCTAAGATCTTTAAGAAGATACAGGATAAATATGGTTCTTTTAAAGAATTTCTCTTAACTTATATACCTGAAATCATCTATGAAAATGATAAGACGACTTCTAGTATCTCTGATAATATTTCTAAGAGATTAAAAAAAGAAGGAATGAAGTTTGTCGGTTCGACAACCATCTATTCCTACTTACAAGCTATTGGTTTAATCAATTCTCATGATGATGAATGTTATAAAAAAAGTAAGATTTAATCGGCTAATCTTACTTCTTTGATACCAGGGACTTCATCTAGTATGATAGCTTCGACACCTTCTTTAAGGGTCATATCTAGAGCACTGCAGCCAATGCAAGCCCCATGAACTCTGACATAGACGATGTCATCGTCCATTGATACATATTCGACATCTCCGCCATCTCTTTGAAGATATGGGCGGATTTTTTCCAATGTTCTGATAACTAATTCTTCCTTTTCCATTTTAACTCCTTATTAAAAATAGAACGAGAGCGACTAAAATACCGAGTAATGCTCCGGTTAAGACTTCTGACCACTTGTGACCGAGAACTTCCTTCATCGGTTCATCATAGATGGTATCATCAAAGTCGAGGATATTTTTTTCTCTGAGAGTTTGACTGATATACTTAGTCAACATGATATTTTTACCAGCGTAGTATCTGACATTGGCAGCGTCATAAGAGACTATGAGACCAAAGCCTAAAGCGACAGCAAATAGTGGCGAATCAAAGCTTTCAATTAAGCCGACTGCCATACATAGTGATGCGACGCCGGCGGTATGGGAACTGGGATTACCACCAGAAGCATAAATCAGTTTCCAGTCTAATTTTTTTGTCTTGTGATATGCGATGAATGGTTTTATTCCCTGTGCTAAGATGACACTAGTGATAAATGACCATAAAGGATACATTGAACTCAGCATATTTCACCTCCAAGTTAGTATAGCATAATTCAAGTAAAAAATCTTGATAGCACGCTCTAATCTATTAAATATATCTAATGCCTAAAATTAGAGTATAATTAATTTATGAGCAAAATTAAAGATTATCAAATTGGAATGGTAGTTTATGGAAGAATAAGCGGTATTAAGCCATATGGGGCCTTTGTGGCCTTTGATGGTGATGTGACCGGTCTTATCCATATCAGTGAACTATCTAATGGTTTTGTCAAAGATGTGAGTAAATTTGTACATATCAATGACTATGTCATGTTGAAGGTGATCGACATTGATTATGAACATTCACAATTACGTCTTTCTTTTAAGGCTTTGAGCCAAAACCGTCGCAAATATTTGAAAAAGGCAAAGTTTTTAGGAATGCCTCAAAATAAGATTGGATTTAGTTCGATCGAAAAAATGCTGCCAGTATGGCAAAAGGAGACCATGAATGATTAAAGTAGATTTATCAAAAGCTAAGTTGAATAAGCCGATTGAAGCTTATCAAAAAGCAGTTAACGAGGCTCATGCCAAGTTACATGAAAAGACAGGGGCTGGCAATGACTTTGTAGGTTGGGTGAATTGGCCTAATACTTATGATACAGAAGAATTTAATGAAATTCTTAAGCTCAAAGAAGAATTAAAGGGCAGATATGATACAGTGCTTGTCTGCGGTATAGGTGGATCATATTTAGGCGCAAGAGCGGCTAACGAGATGATTAGAGGCCTATATCCAGATGTTGGTATTGAATGTATCTTTGTCGGTAATACCTTCTCACACACTTATATCTCACAAGTGCTTAAACATATTGAGAATAAGGAAGTTGTATTAAATGTTATATCTAAATCAACTGAGACTTCTATCGCCTTTAGAATCTTTGAACAATTTATGTATGAAAAATATGGTGAAGAAGCCAAGGATAGAATCATTGCTACAACTGATGCCAATAAGGGTACTTTAAATAAATTAGCGACTGAAAAGGGCTATAGAACTTTTACTATTCCTGATGATATCGGTGGACGTTATTCTGTCTTTACACCGGTAGGTTTACTTCCTTTAGCTTTAGTAGGCATTGATATCAGGGCTTTGATGGAAGGAAGTAAGAAGGCCTATGAAGATTTATCTAACCCAGATTTAAAAGTTAATCCAGCTTATCAATATGCCGTAGCTAGAAGAATACTAGATGATGAAGGCTATAAGGCCGAGATGTTTGTAACATATCATTTACAGCTCACAATGGTCGCTGAATGGTGGAAACAACTATTTGGTGAATCAGAAGGTAAAGAAGGTCTAGGCATTTTGCCAACTAGCGCATGTTTCTCTACTGACTTACATTCTCTAGGCCAATTTATTCAAGAGGGTAAGAAAGTCTTATTTGAGACCTTATTCAATATTGAAGAGATGCCTTTAGACATTAGCTTCCCAGAAGATAAAGATAACTTAGATAATATGAATTATCTAGCTTCTAAGAAATTATCGTGGGTAAATGAGATGGCTATGGAAGGTACTTTAAGCGCCCACACTGAAGAAGGTAATGTACCTAATATTTGTATCAGCCTAAAAGATAATAGTGCCTATAGCTTTGGTTATATGATTTACTTCTTCTTTAAAGCTTGTGGTATGACTTGTTATCTACTAGATATCAATCCTTTTAATCAGCCTGGTGTAGAAGTTTATAAACGTAAAATGTTTAAGCTTTTGGGTAAAAAATAATTAACACTTCGATGTTTTTCGCTCTTCATTCATGGTAATAGCATTTGTTCCAGCTAGCATCATGTCTGAAGAAGGCGAAGATAAAATAGGCGACCAACTTTACCCTACAGTTCAAGATGCTTTGACTGCAGATGAAAGTGGTCAAACAGCTGAATTAGTAAAAGATGTTACTGCTTCAACTGGTTACCAAGTTCCTAGTGGTGTTGTTGCTGATCCTGTAGTTACTATCGATGGTAGTTTAACTTCTACAGGAACTGCCACTCCTGTATATGTTGATACTGATGAAGTTTATGTTGATGCAGAAACAGTAGTTAAAGTGGGCCCCCAAATGCTAAGCGGTATGGTTTATCCTGATTCTGAATTAAGTTTCGATGAAAACGGAAACCTAGTAGTAATTGAACCAGAAACACCACTAGAACCAAGAGCTCTTGCATACGTAGGTCACAAAGACAAGAACTGCGTTAGTGTCATAACCTGTGAAGAAGAGAAATGCGAAGGTTGGACTTGGAATAATGAATTAGAAGTTTGGGAATGTGTAATTGATAGTTAAAAGGGCGACAATGATATGAATGTCGCCCTTAGTCTATCTATTTATTTGTATATTCTCTAAAACCTTCAGTCATATAGATACGTAAGTCATTAATGATTTCTACTTCTACATCTTCGCTATTATCTTCTTTTAAGACCCAGAGTACATCGACAGAGGTATCGTAGTAATCAGAGACTTTCTCAATGAAGGCTAGGCCTTCTTCGATCGTCATATTAAATAGCGAAGTACTTAAGGCGTCAGCTAGACCGCTGTGAGGGGTGATGATAGATACAGACATGTAGTAGTCAGAAGGATATAAAGTTTTAGGATTGATGATATGATGCATCTTTTGATCACCTTCCACTAGATAGTAATTGAAATTGTCAGCTGAAGTGACAACAGAATTATTTTCAGTCAAGTAGACATTGGTTATACCTTCATATGAATAGGCGTCGGTGCTTCTTGGGTCATTGATACCAACTCCCCATGGTGTACCATCACCCTTATCATTAATAGTTCGCACATTGCCACCACCTACTACACTGCCATTAGTGATACCATCTTCTTGAAGCTTCTCAGCAATCTTTTCAACCGCAAAGCCTTTAGCGATACCACCGACATCTAATGAGACATTGGGGTCATCAATATAGACAGTGGAATCCTCTTTGTCGATGATGATATGTTCAAAGCCATGATATTGACTAGCTTCTAATAATTCTTCTTCACTAGGTAAGTTGCCATATTCGCCATCGGCATTGAGGGCTTTGCCTTCTTCACGATAATTGTGCCAAACTCTTAAAAGAGAACCTTGGGTGATATCAAATAGACCATCTGATAATTCATACATCTCTTTAGCCATTTCAATTAATTCGATGATTTCACTTTCAACTTTAACAGGGGCTATGCCAGCATTATCATTGATAGTCTTGATATTGTTGATACCTTCATAATTATTATAGATATCAAATAAGCGATGATACTTATTGGCATAGGTATATATCTCAGATACATATTCATCATATATTTTTTCATCTTCGGTATAGAGAATCCAATTCCATACCGTATTAAAACCACAGTCGTAGCAGATGTCTGAAAAACGTTGTTTTTCCTTTTGACATCCACTTAAGACCATGCCAAAAATCATTATAGACAATAGGATTTTTTTCATTTCTTGCTCCTTCAATTTGATGGAGATATTATAGCATATATGATAGAATATAACTATCAAATAAGGAGGATAATATTATATGGCGTTCTTGATTGGACCAATGCAAAAACATTTAGATGGCCACAAAGAACTGACCGCTCATAACGACATAATCGATTTAACCAACGTAGAGAAAGTATATATCCCGCTTATGCATGGCAATGCGACAGTAAAATGTCTTGTCAATGTAGGGGACGAAGTAAAGATTGGTGATCGCATAGGCGTTAGGGATGATCATTTTTATGTGCCTTTTTTTGCATCTGTATCAGGTAAAGTAGTAGGGATAGAAAAACGCATGTCATCTAGTTTAAGACCTGTTGACCATGTGGTTATTCAAAACGATCACCTCAATACAAAGGCTACTTTGCCAACTTTATCAGAAGATTCTTCAAGAGAAGAAATCATTGATTTTATGAAAGAAAAAGGGCTCGTCGGTTGTGGTGGCGCCGGTTTCCCAACATATATCAAGTATCAGACTGATAA
>CALBGK010000202.1 GCA_937893115.1 uncultured Erysipelotrichaceae bacterium
GACTCTTATTGCCAATATCTTGGTTGTAGTGCTACTAGTTATGGCGATGCGTTATGCAGGCTTAGAAAATAGATTGTTCTATAGTGTCTTTGGTATTGTCGTTTGTTTATTAGTTATTGTCGATATTATCTTCTTTGTAGGATTTAATCATCGTGACCATATCCTTAAGATTGTAACTTGTGTATTTGCCGCTATTCTAGTATTAGGTGGCAGTGTGGGCTCTTATTATATATATAGAGTTAATAGTGCGGTAGATAATTTAGTAAATGTTCAAGATGGTGAAACTTATGAAACTATCAGAGTTACTATCGCAACATATAAAAATACTTCAATCACTGATATCGACGACTTAAACGGAAAGACAGTTGGTAGTTTGAGTGCTGCTGGCGTCAGTGCAGCGAGTGTCGGCCAAGATTACTTAACTGAGAATGGTGTTGAACCTACTTATAAGACTTATAATATGACTACTGACTTATATCAGGCTTTAGTTGAAGGTGAAATCGATGCTGCTATTTTTCCTAATACTTATCGTTCGCAATTAACAAGTACTGATGCAGCTTTTGAAACATATTTGAGTGATACTACTGATATGATTAGTTTTGAAAAAGATGTAGTGACATCTGACTCTGTTACATCGAATATTGATATTTCGGTAGAAGCCTTCAATATCTTATTGATCGGTTATGCTCCAGAAGCAGGCGGTGGCGGATTAACTGATACTATTATCGTTGCTTCTGTCAATCCTAAGACAATGCAAGCTACCTTAGTATCTATTCCTCGTGATAGTTATGTGCCTATTTCTTGTTACAACAACGCTCGCAGTAAGATTAATGATGCTGGTGCTGCTAGCAGATCTTGTTTGATGGAAACTGTTGGCAACTTATTAGATATCAATATTGATTTTTATATGGAAGTTAATTTCCAAGGTCTAGTAGATATTGTTGATGCCCTAGGTGGTATCTATATCAATTCGCCGGTTGAATTCGTTGGTCAAAGTTCTTCATCAAGCCGTGGTGAAATGAATGTTTGGGTACCAGCTGGTGAAATACTAGCCAATGGCGAACAGGCCCTAGCCTTCGCTAGAGAAAGACACGCTATGCCTAATGGTGACTTCGACCGTCAGATTCACCAACAAGAAGTAATCCAAGAAATTGTTAGAAAGTTCATGGATTTAAGTGATATCAGCCAAGCTCTGGCAGTTATGGATGCCGCTGGCGAAAACTTTGAAACTAACTTGAGTGTCAACCAATTAACTAGTATCTTTAACTATTTATTGACTGCTCCTAACTATAGTGGCTTGCCTCAATTCAATATCTTAGATATTAGAAGCTCAAGATTGACTGGTTATGATAGATGGTTCTATAGCTATTCTATGCGTTTGCCATTATGGAGTTACTATTTGTGGGAAGGTTCAATTACTGACAATGTTGAATTATTAAATGAGACATTAGGTATCTATGATTCATATGATGACCAACCAGGAATATTCTCATTCTTCGTCGAGTATCCATATGACAGAGGACTGTTATATCAAGAATACTATGATGAAGAGATGATACCGGAAGATATGCCTCCATATTATCCAAATTTAACAAATATGACATATGAGGAAGCTATGGCATGGGCAGATGCAAATGGTGTAACTTTAAATGTAACATTCATCAATGAAGGTGAAGATGGATATGATCCAAATGCAGTTGGTAGTGTTATTTCACAATATCCTGCTTATGGACAACTGGTTGAAGATTTCCCTAGTGGAAGTATTACAGTAATCGGTAATCCATTAAGTGAAGAAGATAAAGTTCCAAACTTTGTTGGTAAGAGCATTTATGAAGTATATGACTGGGCTAATAACAATGGCTACAGTGTCAATGCAACTGTACAGGCAAACTCTGATGAGTCATTGGCTGGCCAAGTAATTAGTCAAAGTATCCAAGCAGGTACTGATAAGTCACTACATAGCTCTATTGATGTGACATATTATGAGATACCTACTATTTCAACTTCTGAACTAGATGGTGGTATCGGTGTATGGACTACAAGTGAGATTAGTTCATGGATGTCTAGAATGGGTATTACAACTAGCCCACAATATACATATGTTGAGACTAGTGATTATGCGGAAGGAACATTAATCAGATATTCAATGAATACTGATAAGGCTACAAGAAACACGACATTTACTTTCGTCTTAGCTACGGCTCCTACTACAACACCTACACCTACACCTACTCCAACTCCTACGCCTACACCAACACCAACTCCGACACCTACACCTACTTCGACTCCACCAAGCAGTGAATCTAGTGGTGAGGAATAAGTGAAATATTAAAACATTAGGCTCCAAAGCAATAAGCTAGGAGCCTTTTATAATGCTATAATTAGTTTCCGATTCATTAGAAAGGAATAAAAATGTTTGAAGAATTATTGATTGAATTAAAAGACAGCCAATGGCCCTTAGAATATATCGACCATGACAGAAACATTGTGCGTGCGATTGTGATCGATGCTGATAATGCATTTTATTTTGTGCGAGCAGAAAGAGACGATGAGTTTGGTAGAGCTAGTTTAATTGAAACTTCTGGTGGTGGAGTTGAAAGAGGCGAAGATTTAATTTCTGCTTTAAAAAGGGAACTGAATGAAGAATTGGGAGCTGAAGCAGATATCATATGCAAAATAGGAGTAGTTAGTGATTATTACAATTTGATTCATAGACATAATATTAATAACTACTATCTTTGTAAGGCAAAATCTTTTAATGAAAGGCATCTTACTAAACAAGAGGAAGAAGAATATCACTTATCAACAATAAAACTTTCATATGAAGAAGCTCTTGAAGAATATAATTATCGATCAAACACTAGACTTGGAAGATTGATTGCTAATCGTGAAATTCCTATATTAATGCAAGCTAAAAGAATACTAGATAAAATTAATTAACTAAATATAAATATTTAATAATTAGGTTTCTCCGTTTCTGAGTTAAATAATAGTTTAGGATGGGACTTTTAAATGTGGATAATGATAATTTAGTAAAAACAAATTTAAGAGGTTTATAAAGCACATTTAAAAGTTAAATTAAATTCCGCAGATTATCAATTTAGATGAAATTCGTTGAAGTAAATATAATTTTATTAGAATATAAGAACAAAAAAGGATTGAATATTTGAATCAATCCTTTGAAGTATAAGATATATTATTTAGAGCACAGTCTTTTGATTTTCTAATGTCTTAGTATACTTAATAATCATTATGATGATATAGATGGATACAATTAGTTCAGTTACTGGCATAGTTAACCATAGTGCTTTTGGCAATATCATGGGTAGTAAATATAATGCTAAGCTACTGATCATTACACCTCTAGAAACAGAGACAATGAAGGAAATCTTCGGTTTCATCAAGGCTTGGAAGTAATAAGTAGAAAATATATTGAGTGGCAGTAATAAGAAAGATAAGCCATAAGTTCTTATGATACTAGGTGCAATATTAAGTATTGTATCAGTTGGTGTCATAAAGATGCGGACAAAGACTTCAGGGAATAATTCAACTAGTAATAGCCATAATAGGCCAAAGGCAAATGATGTCATCAGGGAATATTTTAAAGTCTCTTTAATTCTATCCATCTTACGAGCTCCATAGTTGCTGGAGATGATAGGTTGAGCAGCTTGACCAATACTGTAGGCGAAACAAGTGACAATGGTTGATATGTTGATGATGATGGCATAGATAGATAATTCATTGGTTGAGAAGTAGACAAGAATCTGTCGATTAAACAACATCGTTAAGATGCCCATCGCCACATCGACAAAGAAGGTTGAAAAGCCAGTTATACAAATCTTGCCGATGAGATTAGGAAGCCTATCTGTATGAACAACTTTAATAGTATTCTTATCGCTTCTAAAATGGGTCAGCAACATTATTAGAGTGATCATTGAACCGATAGCTGTCGCAAGACCTGCACCAAAAATACCCATGTCTAATGTGAAGACAAAGAAGTAATCACCAAAGATATTAAAGATACCGCCGTATAATACAGCCTTAGTAGCTAGAGCAGGATTGTTGTCATTACGCAAGTAAGCTGACAAGAATTGATTGATGAGAAAACTTGGTGCGACAAACTTAATTGGTAATATGTACTCCTTAGCTAAGGGTAGTAGTGTTTCTTCGGCACCAAAGAGGATTAATAAGGGTCCATCGAAGAAAGTTACAAGTATCCAGACGATGACTGATAAGATGATGGTACCGATAAGAGAAGCAGTAAAGTATTGATTGGCTCTATCCTTATTGTTGTATGAAGAACCACGTATAGTTGAAAATAAGACAGAACCACCTATACCCATTAATAGACCTAAGCTATAGATAATGTTCCATATAGGACTCACAACAGCTAAAGCGGCTGTACCATCAGGGCCCTGATATTGGCCAACCATAGCCATGTCTGCTATGCTGTAGATGGACGAGATTAAAACACTACCAAAGGCAGCAGATAGATACTTAAAGTACATCGGTTTGATTTCACTAGTAAGAAAATTCATCAAATACCCCCTATAGTTTAAGAAATTGCCTTGTTCCTAAAATAAAAGCCGGGTAAAGTTCAGGTATTTCAACCTGTGCCTTATCCAGCTCGTCATTTCAGTGAATGATTTGCCCTCCGAGCAAGCAAAACCCATTATAACAGAGCTAAATTTGTTGTCAACAACTAGATATAAACATCAATTATAAATATAATAGAGGTGAAAAGCTAGGAGGAAATAAAATGGATAAATTTATCGTTGAAGTCTCTGCTCGACATGTTCAAAAGAAGACTTAGAAGTATTATTTGGTGAGGGACATGAATTGACACCTAAGAAATATTTGTCACAACCAGGTCAATACGCTTGCGAAGAAAAGGTTACTATCGTTGGACCTAAAGGTGAATTAAAAGCATCTATCTTAGGGCCAGTTAGAAAGGCTAGCCAAGTGGAAGTATCGCTTACTGATGCTCGTAGCTTAGGTGTTGTAGCACTAATTCGTGAGTCAGGTGATATTGAAGGTACTAATGGCATTAAATTAGTAGGACCTTGTGGTGAAGTTGAACTTAGCAAGGGTGTCATCGCTGCTAAAAGACATATTCATATGACTAGTGCCGATGCTGAAAAGTATGGTGTTAAAAATGGTGAGATAGTAGCTGTCAATGTTGAAACAGATAATCGTTCACTAGTATTTAAAGATACAGTGATCAGAGTATCTGATTCGTTCTCTTTAGCTATGCATATTGATACTGACGAAGCTAATGCAGCAGGTATCGTTGGCAGTGCTCAAGGAGAAATAGTTAAATAACAATTAGGAGGTTTATTGCGATGAATCATAATTTTTATTACGGAAGAATAGTTTTAGATAGTGCGTGGACATTTATAGCTGCACTTATTATTGCCATCATTCTGATGATCACATTTTTATCCAAGGGAAATAGAGATAAGTATCACGGTTTTCTAAAGGGATTTTATGATTTTCTGAATTTTCGTAAACTGACAGTCAATGCTGTACTACGTTTTATTTATCTGGTTATTGCCATTACCGGAGCATTAACTTTTGTCTTCTCAATGTTCTCTAATGGTATAGGAGGCTTCTTTGTCGGCTTGTTTGCCTTTTTTGTTTATGAATTGGTATTGCGCATAACTTTTGAGTTGATCATGTTGCTTGTCATTGGAGTAACCAATATAATCGAAATCAATGATAAGTTAAATAATAAGAAGGAAGATAGTTTTGAATTTTATGAGCCTGATACTGATAAGTATGCATCTAAGCTTTCTGTAGGTGCTGAAAAAGTTATGGATAAGATAAAGGAAAAAACCAAAGCTGATCAAGGGCTGACAGAAAAGACGGAAGAGATGAAAGAGACAGCGCCGCAGGAAGAAAAAACAGCTCCTAAGGCTAGAAAACCAAGAGCTAGAAAACCAAAGGCTGAAAATACAGAAACTGAAAAGACTGCTGAAGAAAAGGAATAATTATTTAAAAAGGCAAGTTTAACCAATAGTTATGCTTGCCTTTTAATAATAAAAAAACATCAGTAGTACTGATGCTATTTCTTTAATGGCGGAAGCGGTGGGATTCGAACCCACGTGCCGAATTAACGACAAAACGATTTCGAATCGTTCTCGTTATAACCACTTCGATACGCTTCCACATCTATGATATATTATCATAAATGTGCTTGTATTTCTATTTAGACTGTGTTATTTCTTCAATAACTTCTTCAGCTGATTCTTCACTTGTAAGATTAGCGATAATCAACTTAGCGAAGTTAAAGGCGTGAGCGAGTGACTTTGCGGTGATGATGTTATCTTTTTGACATACATAAGCATCAGCTGGCCTTTTGCCTTTTTCAAAACCAGGGAAGACAATAAATTCTTCATCATTGACTAGACCCTTAGATATGAGTATAGATGGGGCAGCACAAATGGCACAGATCAACTTCTTTTCTTCATTGAAGCTATCTATCCATTTATCTATTACCTTATTATTCTGAAGATTGATAGTTCCAGGCATACCACCAGGTAAAACCATAGCAGCATAATCATTCATATTTACTTCATCTATTGTCTTATGGCATAGATATTTTAGATTATGACTGGATAATACTTCCTTAGTATCGTTGATAGATATCATATCGACATCGACATGAGCCCTTT
This sequence comes from uncultured Erysipelotrichaceae bacterium, assembly GCA_937893115.1. Taxonomy (GTDB): domain Bacteria; phylum Bacillota_I; class Bacilli_A; order Erysipelotrichales; family Erysipelotrichaceae; genus CALUZH01. The sequence continues at coordinate 6,675 of CALBGK010000202.1, forward strand.
TCAATAAGTTATAAGTGACAATGGCTTCAGATTCTTCTGTTCCATTAGCATTAAAGATAGCTACTTTCATCTTCTTCCTCCTATTTATAAAGCGTGCATATTTAGTGATAAGATTCTCATTAAATTCAATATTGTATTCACTTAACAATTCTATAAACTCATCGATATTATCGACATTATGATCATATAGTTCATATTCTAGTTCATAGTCTGTATGTCCTAAATAATTACATCTATCAAGAGCTAGTTCGCCATATTTAAGACGATATATCTTTCTTGTGGTGCTTAGTCGGCCTAGAAGATATGGGGTGCTTAAATTGTGCTTAACTAGTAAATCATGAATAGCTTCATCATTTAGATTTAGACTAGTTAGTTCTTTTTCGAATTCTAAGCTTTCATCGCCCTGAGCCACCTTCATCGTAAAGATGTATTTGCCATCGACACCTCTTATTCTTAGCCCGATATTCTTATTATTAGAGGCATAATAATAATTTATCTGTTTGATAGTCTGATAGTCATAGGCTTTAGATAACCTTTGATACTGCTCATCATTTAATAAGATGGCATATTCTTTTTCAATATTCTTATTCATAATTTAATTATATCTCTAAATTGTATTCATTTTTTGATAATGGTAAAATAGACATGTATTTTATGAAGAGATGGACATTACTTTACGAAAACTGTAAATTACCGATAAGAATTGCCTTTTTTGGCTTTATTTTAATAGCCTTAGGCTCTTTTATTTTGAATGATAGTGTCAATGTATTCTATACATTTACTAGTCCTATTTTATTACAAGCAGCCAATCTATTGCTCTATATAGGTCAGACCATTATCACTATCTTGCCACTATTCTTTTTAACTAATTTAGTAGCTAAAAAGGCTAATAGTGGAGTTCCGATGGCAATGGCTATCGCTGGTTATATAGCCTTTGCGGTAGTGACAATGATATTTGGCAATAATTCATTGTCTTCAACCGCCTATTTAACTAATATCGGCATTTCTTATACAGGTTCTAATGGAACACAATATCCTTTGCATACAGGCTTAATCGGTGCCTTCTTAGTAGCTTTTACAACTAGATATGCCTACATTAGATCGAGAAATCCTAGCAACTATTCACTATTTGGCTTTATGAATAAAGATACAGTAGTCATCATCTATAATATCTTTTTATGTATTATCTTAGGATTTGTTGTCGTATTCTTATATCCGATTTGCTATGCCATGTTGCAGGACTTAATTAGCTATATCGCCAGAGACTTGGCTGATCCAATCAGGATTGGTATCTATGGTGTAGCTGATCGCATCATGTCCATGTTAGGAATTGGCAATATGATAAGAGAGCCATTCTGGTATGGTTCCCAAGGTGGTTCATATATGACATTATCTGGTCAAACCATTTTAGGTGATGTCAATATTTGGAATTTCATGCAGGAAGCTAGTGCTTCGTATGTGGGCTGTGGTCGTTTTATCACCCCATACTATGTCATCAATATCTTTATTGTCCCTGCTATCTATTTAGGAATGTTTTTCAGTATGACAGATAAAAGAGATAAAAAGCGCAGTGTGGCGACTCTCATTTGCTTAAGTGCTGTCTCTATTATCTTTGGTAATCCTTTGCCGCTTGAATTATTGCTACTATTTACTTCACCATTACTATTAGCACTATATCTACTTGTAGTCATGATAGTATTTGGTTTATTATCTTTCCTTGGTGTCTTCTTAGGTTTTAGCTATTCTGGTCCAACGGCTGTAGCTATGCCAGGCGCCTTCCCTGACTACATCATCCAACTTAGAAATCCATTGTTATTTGATTCTATTATCACGATATTGATTGTGGGTGTTGTAGCCTTTATCATCTGTTTTATTCTTACAAAACTATACTATGGTCACTTAGCTTATAATCTACTAAATACTAATAAGACCAGCAATTTAATCAAGAATATTGATGCGGCTATCGGTGGTTTAGATAACATCACTTCAGCTACTAGTGGTATATTTAAATTGAATCTTTATTTAAAAGATTTAGAAGCGGTATCTTTTAATGAACTATTAAAGCTTGGCGCCAATCGTATCACTGAAACTAGAGAGGGACTGAGTATAGAATTTGGTTCATCAAGTACTGTTATTGCCAAGGCGATAACTAAAGAAATCGCCAAGTCGAAAAGACAATAGGAGGTTAAAATGAAATCTAAAGTTTATTTCACAAGAACTATCAGCCCTGAAAAGGTAGTAGAGATGTATCATCTACTAGATGCTAAATTGCCAGGAAAAGTGGCAATTAAACTACATTCAGGTGAACCAGGAAACCAAAATTTCTTAAAGCCAGATTTCTTTAAACCTATCATCGATGAAGTTAAGGGTACGGTTGTTGAATGCAATACAGCCTATG
>CALBGK010000203.1 GCA_937893115.1 uncultured Erysipelotrichaceae bacterium
CTAGGCAATTGATTCTGGTCACCGATAATACATATCTTTTTGATGTTATAAAGTGCTAAAATCAGTTTATAAAAGAGCCAATTATCGACCATAGAAAACTCGTCGATGATTAATATATCGATAAGCAAAGGATTATCTATGCCATAAGTAAAAGTGTTGGTGTCCTTATCCCACTTTAACAAAGAATGAATGGTTGAACTTTTTACATTGCAAAGTTCACTGATTCTTTTAGCTGCTCTACCAGTTGGAGCGACAATATGTAGTTCATAAGTTGGATAGATGAGCTTAGAAGTCTCAACCATAGCCTTTACAATAGTCGTTTTACCAGTTCCTGGCCCTCCGGTGATAATAGAAAAACGATGTTTAAAGAAGGAGTTAATCGCAGCATATTGTTTATCATCATAGACTATGCCTAATTTGTCTTCTAACTCTTCTATCTTTTCTTCTAGTTCCCTTTCGTCATAATCAGCTCTTTCATCACTATTTAATTGATTTAAAAATTTAGCTATCTCTTTTTCAGCGGTGTATTGTTGGAAGTGATAATAACGATTATCTATTAAATAGATCTTCTTTTTTTCAATTGTTAAATCTAGAGCTATATCGAAGTAGTCTGCATCTTCATTCATCCTTTTATAGTGAGCTAATAAATCTTCATAGTAATGAAAGGTATTGCCACTTTTAAATGATAGATCGCTAGCGATATAAGTTAATAAGGCGACAAGACGTCTATCATCATTTTTAGGAATATTTATCTTTCTGGCCAATTCATCAGCTTTAATAAAACCTATGCCATAAATGTCATAGTATAAGACATAAGGATTTGTTTCAAAGGTCATTCTGGCTTCATGTTTATAATGAGCCATGATTAGATGAATTTCTCTAACACTTAAACCAAGATTTAAAAAATAATAAAAATCCTCTTCCATCAGCGAATCATTGACTAGGACAGTGATGATTGTTTCTCTATCTTTATCGTTTAAATCTATTTCCTTAATTCTTTCAGGTTCTTTCTTTAAGATATCTTCTTTAAAATGTTCGACTACTTTAATAGCTTTTTTCTTACCTATACCTTTAAATAAGTCACTTGAAAGATATGAGACAATTGCATCTAAACTATTAGGCAAAGCCTTCTTATAATAGGCTACGCTGAATTGAAAGCCATATTTGGCATGATTGACATATTCACCATAAAGAAAATAATCGCTTTTAAAATCGATATCTTCAAGCTTACCAGTTACGATGATATTGCCATCAGTCTTATCTTCAAAGCGATATACTGCATAGTCTTTATTAGCATAGACTAAGCGTTTAAATTTTCCACTAATCTCTTCAATTAATTTTTCATCCATTATCTTTTAAATAATTTTTTAATAAGTCCTCTTTATCCTTACCACCAAGATAGGTCTTATCAATTACCCCACCGCCGATGACGACATCATCTAGATATAATACAGCTTGTTGGCCTATAGTCGTAGCTTTCATGAGTTCATAGGATGTGATATATAAGCTATCATCATCGATGAATTTGGCATGCACTTTGATATCCTTTTGACGATATCTAAATTTCGCATTACA